>NZ_JBFAOM010000058.1:40160-51466 GCF_040675235.1 Nonomuraea sp. NPDC049637 | reverse complement strand
TTTCAGCCGTTCAAGTCTCTGTCAAATTGACCGGACTTGCTCGACCTGCTGGAATTAAGTCGCGCCCCGCTTCCGGGACAACCCCTCTAACTTACCAGCTCATTCAGACCGCTCTGAACCGTCTTGAATGAACCAGAAGGAAGTGGGATTTGCCGGGCTTCTGTTGAGGCTCTTGCGAGCCCCTCGGCCGCCCTGCGCGAAGCAACTCTAGCAGTCTCCCGCGCCTACTTCGCGCCACACAGGTAATCGTAGGGTCCTTCCCTCGCCACAAGATCGTCAAACCTTGGTCATCGCCGCCCGTACGACACCTGAAGTCAAGCCGTCAGCAAGTCATCCGCAATCGCCCCTCGGTACGAAGGTAGCCACGAGCAGACTGCGCTCTCGGAGGTGCCCGCCATGACTCGCTCGGAGTTCGACGACATCCGTGCCTTCCTCGCCGACCCGGCGACCCATGCGGGAGACCTCCTGCGCATCGCCCGGACCCTGATCGACGACCTCGAACAGGCACGGGTGCGCGAGGCCGTCCTGCGTACCCATTACCTGCGGCTGCTCACGGCGGCGCGGACGACCGTGGCCGCGGACATGGTCGGCGCGCCCGACCCGCTCGCCTTCCTCACCCGCGAGCTGGCCGAGCGCGGTCAGCTGCCCGAGGACGAAGACGCCGTGCAGCAGATCCTGTCCGACGCCCGTACGGCTGAGACGCTGCTCGCCTGCATGCAGGAGGGGCAGCAACCACCGCAACAGCCGCCGGTCGTGCGGATGCGCGGGATGCGCCTGCGTCGGTGCGTCGGTGCGCATCGGACCCTTCCCCGCTGAGCCGGCCGGCCCGGCCGCTGATCGCTCAAGGCTGATCCCCCAGGGGGCTCAGGCTTCGACCGGATGAGGACTGTGGCCATACCCGGCCTTGGCCACCCGGCTGTAAGACTGCGCGTATGTGGCAACGTGGGCTGAACTGGTCGGCAATCATCCTGGTCGGGATATTTGGTCTGATGTGGATCGGTGTTGTGATCTATGCGGATCAGACGTCTTCCATGTGGGTGCGTGCCGCTCAGGTGCTCTTCGGGGCCTTGCTGCTCGGGTGGGCCGTGCTCAAAGCGGTTGTCCTGGTCAGGGATCAGGAGGGCTGAAACCGGTATCCCATTCCGGGCTCGGTCAGCAGGTGCACGGGGTGCGCCGGGTCGCGTTCGAGCTTGCGGCGCAGTTGGGCCATGTACTGGCGCAGGTAGTGCGTCTCCTTCAGGTAGCCGGCGCCCCACACCTCCGTCAGCAGCTGCCGCTGGCTGATCAGTTTGCCGGGATTGCGAAGCAGGATCTCCAGGAAGTGCCATTCCGTCGGCGTCAGCCGTACGCCGCCTGAGATCGTCTTGCCGGCGAGGTCGATCACGTGGTCGCCCAGCCGCACCGTCGCGGGTTCCTCTTCGTGCTGGTTCGTGCGGCGGGTCACCGCGCGGATGCGGGCCAGCAGCTCGTCGATGCCGAAGGGCTTGGTGACGTAGTCGTCGGCTCCGGCGTCGAGCGCGTCCACCTTGTCCGTGCTGTCGGTACGCCCCGACAACACGATGATCGGCACCTTCGTCCAGCCGCGCAGGCCCTGGATCACCTCGACGCCGTCGAGATCGGGCAGGCCGAGGTCGAGGACGACCAGGTCGGGGTGCCAGTCGGCGGCCTGGCGCAGCGCCGATGCGCCGTCGGGGGCGACCGCGACCTCGTAGTGCCTGGCCGCCAGGTTGATGCGCAGAGCACGCAGGATCTGGGGCTCATCGTCGACGACGAGCACGCGGGTCAAGGGGCCCTCCTCAGTGAGACCGTCATGGTGAGCCCTCCTCCGGGGGTGTCCTCAAGGAGCAGCGTGCCGCCCATCGCCTCGGTGAGGCCGCGCGAGAGTGCGAGGCCGAGGCCCACGCCGGTGTGGTTGTCGCGGTCGCCGAGTCGCTGGAAGGGCATGAACACCCTTTCATGCGCTTCCGTGAGGATTCCTGGTCCCCTGTCGATGACGCGCAGTTCGACGCGTTCGCCGTGCCAGCTCGCGGTGACGAGCACGGTCTCGCCTTCGGGGCTGTAGCGGACGGCGTTGGCCATCAGGTTCGCCAGGACGCGTTCGAGCAGCGCCGGATCGGCCTGGAACTCCGGCAGGTCGGCCGGGACGTCACTGCTGACCCGGTCACGCAGCGGGCCGAGGTCGTCGATGGCACGCGGCAGCACGTCCTCGACGGCGACGGGCCGCAAGGTGACGCCCAGCACGCCGGCCTGGAGGCGGCTCATGTCGAGCAGGTTCGACACGAGCCGGTTCAGTTTGATCAGCGACTCGCCGGCGGTGGCCAGCAGTTCGGCGCGGTCGTCGTCGGACCAGATGATGTCGGTGTTGCGCAGGCTCTCCACGGACGCCATGGCCGAGGCGAGCGGGGTGCGCAGGTCGTGGCCAACGGCGGCGAGCAGCGCGGTGCGCATGCGGTCGGCCTCGGCCAGCGGCTCGGCGCGCGCGGCCGCCTCGCGCAGGCGTTCCTGGCGCAGGGCGACGGCTGCCTCGGCGGCGAACGCCTCCAGGACGCGGCGGTCGCTGGCGTCGAGCAGCCGGCCGCGGGTCGCGAGCACCAGCCGGTCGTCGATGGTGACCACGTCGCTCCCGCCGTCCGGTCGGGGGTGGTTCGGGCTGGTGACGGGCGGGGTGGTGATCGGGGGGCCGCCGGACGTGGCGACGATGCGCCAGTCACGCGACGGATCGTCCTTTTCGAGCAGGGTCACCGCGGTCAGCCCGAACGTCTCGCGCAACCGTCCGAGCAGTGAGGCCAGCGCGGACTCCCCGCGCAGCACGTGTCCGGCCAGTGTGGACAGGACCTCGGCGTCGGCCCTGGACCGGGCCGCTTCTCTGCTGCGCCGGGCGGCCAGGTCCACGACCGTGCTCACCATGGCCGCGACCAGGACGAAGATGGCCAGCGACAACACGTTCTCGGGCTCGGCGATGGTCAGGGTGTGCACCGGCGGCGTGAAGAACCAGTTGAGCAGCCCGAACGCGAGCACCGCCGCCGTGAGCGCCGGCCACATCCCGCCCACGAGCGCGACGCCGACGACCAGCAGCAGGAAGAGCAGGATCTCGCTGGGCAGGCTCAGGTCGAGCGGCGCGATCACGGCGGTGAGCGCCGGCATGGCGGCCAGGGTCAGCGCCCATCCGGCCGACCTGCGCCGAGGCGTCAGCGCTCCCCCGGGCCGCGGCCGGCCGGAGCCTCGGCTGACGGCCTCGTGCGGGACCATGTGCACGTCGATCGACCCGGACAGCGTGGCCGTCGTCATGCCCACGCCGCGGGTGAGCAGTTGCGCGAGCCGTCCCCGCCGGGAGGCGCCGAGGACGAGTTGGGTGGCGTTCACGCCGTCGGCGAACGCGATCAGCGCGCGCGGGATGTCGTCGCCCACGACCTGGTGGTAGGTGCCGCCGAGGTCCTCGACGAATTTGCGCTGGCGTACCAGGTTGGCCGGGTCGCTCGTGGTGGACAGGGCGTCGGCCCGGGTGACGTGCACGGCGAGCAGGTCGGCGCCCTTGGTCCTGGCCGCGATGCGGGCGGCGCGGCGGACGAGGGTGTCGCCCTCGGGGCCGCCGGTGAGAGCGACGACGACGCGTTCGCGGGCTTCCCAGGTGCCCGCGATGTCGTGGTCTGCCCGGTACGCGGTGAGCTGCCGGTCGACCCGGTCCGCCACCCAGAGCAGGGCAAGCTCCCGCAGAGCGGACAGGTTGCCGACGCGGAAGTAATTGGCGAGGGCGGCGTCGACGCGTTCCGGCGGGTAGACGTTGCCGTGGGCGAGGCGGCGGCGCAGCGCCTCGGGTGACATGTCGATGAGTTCGAGCCGGTCGGCCCGCCGGACCAGGTCGTCGGGGACGGTCTCGCGCTGCGGCAGGCCGGTGATCTGCTCGGCCACGTCGCGCAGGGACTCCAGGTGCTGGATGTTGAGCGTGGAGACGACGTCGATGCCGGCGTCGAGGATGTCCTGGACGTCCTGCCAGCGTTTGGCGTGCCGGGAGCCGGGCGTGTTGGTGTGGGCGAGCTCGTCGACCAGCACGGCCGTGGGACGGCGGGCGATGACCGCGTCGGCGTCCAGCTCGGTGAACGTGGCGCCGCGGTGGACGACGGTGCGGCCCGGCACGGTCTCCAGTCCGTCGAGCAGGCGGGCGACCTGGTCGCGGCCGTGGGTCTCGACATGGCCCACGACCACGTCACGTCCGCGCTCCTTGGCCCGTCGCGCCTCGCTGAGCATGGCGTACGTCTTGCCGACGCCGGGCGCCGCGCCCAGGTAGACCCGCAGCCGCCCGCGCGACGTGCTTCCCATTTCTCCAGGTTACGGCTGGTATGGCGGGGCGACTCCCCAGCCCCAGTGCGGAACCGGCGCCTTCGGGGGCGGGGTCGCGCCGGGCTGGGAGTTGTGCACGGCCAGCCGGGTGCCCCATTCGATGTAGCCGGCGAACGCGGCCCTGAACTCGGGGTCGTCGGGCAGGCCGACCTCGTCGGCGGCGTCCATGAGGAGGTTCACCCAACGGCGGCGCTGCGGTTCGGTGATGGCCCGGCCCAGGTGGTGGGCCAGCATGTGGGGATATCCGCCGCGTTCGCGGGTGTACCGGTCAGGGCCGCCGAAGACCTCGCTGAGCCACATGGCGACGTATTTGGGGTGCTCGGGGTCCATGTGGGCGAACAGCGGCCCGATGAGGTCGTCCTTGAGGACGGTCCGGTAGAACGCCACGGTCAGCCGTTCGAACGCCTCGGTCCCGCCCGCCCACTCGTAGATCGTCGGGACGTCTTTTTCCATCATGTAATCATGTAATCAGCACGCGAGTCGGTTCGACAAGGCCCGATAGGAAGAGGTCCCGAAACGACGAAGTCCCCGGTCGCCGTGTGGCGACCGAGGACTTTGGCTTGGTAGCGGGGACAGGATTTGAACCTGCGACCTCTGGGTTATGAGCCCAGCGAGCTACCGAACTGCTCCACCCCGCGTCGGTGTGTCGTTATTAACTATACCGCCCTTCCGGACTCCTTCGACCCGGCCGGGCTTTGTCCGGGCGCGTCGGTGGCGTAATCACGGGCCTCACGCTGCTCAGACCCCCTCCACCACGGCGGCGAATCCTCCTGGCGTCACCCGTCGCGCCGGCCCCTGCTCGTCATGGTGCCCATAGGGCCGATGACCTCCGCTTGGCGGAAATGGAGGCAGGGTGTGCTTCCAGAACGCCCGCGTCCCGCGATGGTCTCGAGGTCCTGGAGACCGACAATGCCGGATGGGACCTGCGGTGCCGGTGAAAAGCAACGAGGCCCTGGCCGTCGGCCAGGACCTCGAATCTTGGTAGCGGGGGCAGGATTTGAACCTGCGACCTCTGGGTTATGAGCCCAGCGAGCTACCGAACTGCTCCACCCCGCGTCGCTGTCTTGCTTCTCAAGACTATCGGCGACGAGGGGTGGGCGCAAACCGAAAGGGCTAGGTGGTGCCTCCCGCCTGTGTGCCCGAGGGTGTCGGCGTCGGTGTGGACGTGGCCGGCGGCGAGGCGGACGGCGTCGCCGACGGGGAGGCAGAGGGAGAGGCCGAGGGCGACGGGGTCGCCGCCGGCTTGGCGTTGGCGCTCTCGATCTGCTTCAGCGCCTCCTCCAGCCGCTTCTGGGCCTTGCCGTACTCGTCCCAGTTCGGGGGGCTGGCCTGGAGGGCCTTCTGGGCGTCCTCGTAGGCCTTCTGGGCGTTGGAGATGGCGGTGTTCATCGCCGACGTGTTCGCCTGGTTGGGCGTGGTCTGCTGGGGCTGGGTGTTCGGCTGTTGCTGCTCGCCGCCGAAGACCTGCTCCAGGGCCTGGTCGAGGGTGTCACCCGAGCCGACCTTGTTGCCGAACGCCACCAGCACCCGCCGCAGGATCGGGTACGGCTCCTGGCCGGTGCCGGCCTTGGTCTGCACGTAGACCGGCTCGATGTAGATCAGGCCGTTCGCGTAGGGCAGGGTCAGCAGGTTGCCGTACCTGACGTTGGCCTGGCCGAGGCCGAGGGGGCCCAGCTCGCCCGAGAACTTGTTCTGGAAGTTGTTCTGGGCCTGACCGGGACCGGGGACCGTGGTGTTGGACGGCATGCGCAGGATGCGCAACTTGCCGTAGTCCTTGCCCACCGTGGAGCCCGCCGCCATGAAGGCCGCCAGGTTGGGCCCTTCCCGCGGGACGAAGGTCGTGGTCAGCGAGAACGACGGCTCGGACTCGTCGGGCATCGTCGCCGTCAGGTAGTACGGCGGCTGCTTGACCGACTGGTTGCCCTGCGAGGGGTCGCTGGGGATGTTCCAGAAGTCCTGGGCGCTGTAGAAGGCGGCCGCGTTGGTGACGTGGTAGCGCGACAACATGTAGCGCTGCACCTTGAACAGGTCCTCCGGGTAGCGGATGTGCGCCTGGAGGTCGGGGCTCATCTGCGAAGCGGGCTTGATCGTGCCGGGGAAGGCGGTGGACCACGTCTTCAGCACCGGGTCGTTGCCGTCCCAGGCGTAGAGCGTGACCGTGCCGTCGTAGGCGTCGACCGTGGCCTTGACCGAGTTGCGGATGTAGTTGATCTCGTCCTGCGGCTGCTGGGCGACCACGCGGCGGTCGGTGGCCAGGTCGCGGGTCATGTCGCCGAGGCTCTCGCTCTGCGAGTACGGGTACGCGTTGGACGTGGTGTACCCGTCGATGATCCAGGTGATCCGGCCGTCGACGATCGCCGGGTAGGCGTTGCCGTCGAGGGTCAGGAACGGCGCGACCTTCTCCACCCGCTCCCGTGGGTTGCGCACGTAGAGGATCTTGGAGTTGTCGTTGATGTCGCCCGACAGCAGAATGTTCATCTCGCCGTACTTGGCGGCGTAGACGAGCCGGTTGAGGGCCGAGCCGATCGGCACGCCGCCCTTGCCGGTGTAGGTGGTGTTCTGCTGGCCGGTCTGGCCGCCGGAGACCGGGTAGTCGAGCTCCTGCGGGGTCTTGGGGTTGCCGCCGGCGATGACGTACTCGGTGGAGCCGGGGTTCTCGCCGAAGTAGACGCGCGACTCCTTGAGCCCGGTCGAGGCCGCGAGGTCGCCGGTGACCGGCATGTCCTTGCTGTCGTAGGCGGGCAGGCCGCCCGCGTCGACCTCGTTGCCCGGCGCGGCGACGAAGCCGTAGCCGTGGGTGTAGACCAGCGCGCGGTTGATCCAGTTGTTCTGGGGCGCGGGCGGGCCGAGCAGCTCGCGGACGCCGACCACGTGGTCGACCAGCTTGCCGTCCTTGCCGGGGTAGCGGTCGACGTCGAGCTGGTCGGGGAAGCCGTAGAAGCCGCGGATGCGCTGGGTCTGCTCGAACGTGGACGACACCAGCGCCGGGTCGAGCAGACGCACGCCGGTCACCGACTCGTCGCCGCCGGCGCTGACCTTGGTCGGGTCGGCCTGGGCGTTGTAGTCGATCACTTCGGCGTTCTGCACGTCGTAGGCTGATCTGGTGGCTTGGATGTTCCGGTCGATGTAGACGGCTTCCTTGCCCTGCTGGTTGGGCTTGACCTGGAACTGCTCGACCAGCGCCGGGTAGACGCCGCCGATCAGGATGGCCGAGAGCACGAGCAGGCCGAACGAGACGCCGGGCAGCATGCCGCCGGGGCGCACGACGCCGGCGAAGAACAGCGCGGCGCAGATCAACGCGATGATCGCGAGGATGTTCTTGGCCGGGAGCACCGCGTTGACGTCGGTGTAGGACGCGCCGTGCACGTAGCCGCGGTCGGAGAAGACCAGACCGAACCGGTCGATGTAGTAGGCGACGGCCTTGAGCAGGACGAACACGCCGAGCAGCACGGAAAGGTGGATCCGCGCGGCCCTGGAGGCGTGCACGCCCGGCGACTGCAGCCGGAAGCCGCCGTAGAGGTAGTGGGTGATCGTGGCCAGGACGATCGAGATGATCACGGCGGTGAACAGGAAGTTCAGCACCATCCTGATGAACGGGTAGTCGAACATGAAGAACGAGATGTCCATGCCGAACAGCTCGTCCTTCTTGTCGAAGGAGGCTCCGTTCACGAACTGCAGCCACGTCTTCCACTGCCCCGCGAACGAGGAGCCGGAGAAGAGCGCGAGCAGGCCCATGCCGACGATGAAGATCAGCTTGCGGTGGGGGTCGAGCGCCATGCGATAGCGGTCGGCCCCGCTGCCGCCGCCGAACACGGCGGGGCCGAACATCGGCCGGGTGCGGAAGGCCAGCAGCATGTTGCCGCCCGTGATGCCGACCATGAGCACCGCTCCGACGAGGAACAGCACGATCTCGGTCAGCAGCACCCCGGAGAAGACCGACGTGTAGTTGGTCGTGTCAAACCACAGGTAGTCGGTATAAATCCCAGAAAAGAGAAAAAACAGGGCCACGATCGCGACCAGCGCGATGGCCACAGGCAGAAGCAGCCGCGGCCGGCGTGGCAAGCGCATCGCCCTGCCGGCCCCTGGGGTCCGGAAGCTCAAGGCCAACCCCTCGTCGTGATGAAGAAACGGTCCGTGTCTGGCAACTTACACCGCAGCGCCAGCCGTACGGCTAACGCACGGCGCTCGCCGGAAGTTTCATCCGGCCTCACAAGCGGGCACATTGCCCTTTCCGGTGCGCAGCGCGTCGAGCGCGAGCACCGCGTCGTGCAACGTGTCGGCCTTGACCAGCCGCAAGCCGTCGGGCACGGCCTTCATGGCCTCCGCGCAGTTGTCCGCGGGGGTGAGGAAGATGGTCGCGCCGGAGTCGCGGGCCCCCACCATCTTCTGGGCGATGCCGCCGATTGGCCCGACCTGGCCCTCGGTGTCGATGGTGCCGGTGCCGGCGATGCGCTTGCCGCCGGTGATCTCGCCGGGGGTCAGCTTGTCGAGTATGCCGAGGGAGAACATCAGCCCGGCGCTCGGCCCGCCGACGTCGCCCACGTTGATCTCGACGTCGAAGGGGAACTTGAACTTCTCCTGCATGAGCACGCCGACGAGGGGCTTGCCGTCCTTGCTGGCGATCGGCTGCAGCGACACGTCGAGCTTCTGGCCGCCCCTGGTCACGTTGAAGGTCACGGTCTCGCCTGGCTTGTGCGCCTTGACGGTGTCCCCGACGAACTGCGAGTCGGTGGCCGGTTTGCCGTCGACCGCGTTGATCTGGTCGCCCTTCTGCAGCTTGCCGTCGGCGGGCTTGCCCTTCTCGGTGGACAGCACCGTGACGACCCGGTCGTAGTGGATCTTGAGCTCGTTGAGCGCGGCGGCCTTGGCGGAGTCCTGGGAGTTGGTCATCTCGACCGCGTTCTCCTCGTCGACCTTTTTCGCGTCACGGCCGGGCGGGAAGATCGTCTCCTGCGGGACCACCGCGACGGTCGGGTCGAGCCAGCCGCGCAACGCCGTCAGCAGGTCGATCTGGGCGGCCGGGCCACCCTGGTAGGCCACCGTGACCAGGCTCAGCGCACCGCTCGTGGGATAGGTCTGCCGGCCGCTGATCGAGATCACCGGCTTCTTGTCGACCTCGCCGATGGTGTTCTCGGTGGGGCCGGGGCTCAGCACGACGTACGGGACCGGCCGGAACGCCCCCAGGACGCCCAGCGCGAGCACGAAGAACCCCGCGAGCAGCAGGGTGAGGACGCGTCGTGACATGGTGATGAGCTTATTCGCAGGCGCCGACCCACTCGGTCTCGCCATCGGCGAACACCTGGTGTTTCCAGATGGGGACCTCGGCCTTGAGATCGTCGATGAGCCTGCGCGAGGCCCTGAACGCCTCGTCGCGGTGTGGCGCGGCCACGGCGACGATCACCGCCGTGTCGCCGAGCCCCAGGTCGCCGACCCGGTGGACGGCGGCCATCGCGGTGACGGGGAAGTCGGCCGCGACCTTCTCGGCGACCCGGCGCAGCTCGTCCGGCGCCGAGGGATGGGCGGAGTAGGAGAGCCGGGTCACGGGTTTGCCGTGGTCCTGTTCGCGCACCGTGCCGATGAAGATCGCGGTGCCGCCCGCCGCGTGGTCTCCCACCGCGGCCAGCACCTCGTCCACGGACAACGGGGTGTCACGAATGCCGAGCAACCGGATGACGTCCACGGAAAGAGCCTAACCTCACGTTCCTACTGACGACGCTTTTTGCGGACCTGCCGGACGATCGCCGCGGTGCCGATGACGGCCACCGTCGCGCCGGCCGCAGTGAGCGTGGCCTCCTTTACCGGCAACCGCCTGCCGACCACGGTGGTCCTGTTCTCACGGAGTTCGAGGAGCTGCCGGAAGGCGGCCTCGTTGGTCCACGCGGGCTTCCAGCCCGCCTCGCGCAGCGCTGAGCAGTCGACCACCCACGGATAGACGACATAGTGCAGGTCGGTGGCGGGCGCCGGGGTGATGCCGAGCCGGTGCAGGCGCTGCGCGGTGCCGAACGTGAGCCCCGCCGGCAGCTCGAACCGCCGGATCCCGGACAGCTCCTCGACCTGTTCCTGCTCCAGCCAGCCGTCGGAGCCCACGGCCACCACGCCGGTGACGGCCCCCTTGGCGGCCAGCTCCAGCGCCGAGACGAGGTCGTCGATGTGGCAGAACTGCCAGTTGGGGTTGCAGCCCTTGACCGTGAGCAGCCGCGGCGACTCGAAGTGCCGGGTGATGACCGTGTCGACGCCCGGCCCGACCACCGCCGCCGGGCGCAGCACCGTGACGTCGAGGCCCGGGTGGCTGCGCAGCGACCTGCGGACCAGCGACTCGATCTCCAGGTAGTCGCCCACGACGCCGGTGTCGGGCTCGGCGGCCACCGGGGAGTCCTCCGGCAGGGGGACCTCGTTGTCGGGCGCGGCGCCGTAGACCATGGCGCTGGTGACCAGGATCACCCGCCGCACGCGGGCGGCGGCGCAGGCGGTGAGCACCGTCTGCGCGGCTCTGAGGTTGTACGCGCGCCGCTCCCCCGGGTCGGAGTCGACGGCGTAGTCACCGGCCAGATGGACCAGGACGTCGATGTCGGAGATCCGGTTCGCCAAGAGCGGATCCCGTACGTCGATCACTCTCCACGTGGCTTCCTGAACGTCGCCGCGCTCCTCGTCGATGGCCACCACTCTGCGGAAATCCGCGGCGGATGCGAGCCTCACGAGCAACTCGCGGCCGATGCCGGAGGCCGCGCCGGTGACGGCGACGACGGGTTGACGCGGGCGTTTCGAGGTAGGCACCAGGTCCTCACTTTGCACTGATCCGCCGTAGGACGACTAACGTGGCGGATGTGGACTCCTCCATCCTGCACGAGGTAGAGCGGTGACTGACCTGCCAGGTCGCGAAAACGACCCTAACGAGAACCCGTTCGCCATGTTCGGCAACCCTGAGCAAATGGCTCAGGCGATGCGCCAGTTCGCCGACATGTTGTCGG
>NZ_JBFAOM010000058.1:0-40063 GCF_040675235.1 Nonomuraea sp. NPDC049637 | reverse complement strand
AGGTCGCGAAAACGACCCTAACGAGAACCCGTTCGCCATGTTCGGCAACCCTGAGCAAATGGCTCAGGCGATGCGCCAGTTCGCCGACATGTTGTCGGCGCCTCAGGGTTCAGGCCCTGTCAACTGGGACATGGCCAAGAACATCGCACGACACGCCGTGGTCGCCCAGGGCGATCCGAGCGTCATGGAAGGCGAGCGCCGCCAGATCGTCGAGGCGCTGAGCCTGGCCGACCTGTGGCTGAACGAGGCGACGACGCTGCCGAGCGGCGTGTCCAACCCGCAGGCCTGGAGCCGGTCGGAGTGGATCGAGAACACGGTCCCGGTCTGGCGCAAGCTTTGCGAGCCCGTTGCCGAACGCATGGTCGACACCATGGGCGGCGCGCTCGGCGGCTCCGGGCTGCCGCCCGAGGCCCAGCAGATGGCCGGGCCGCTGATGGGCATGCTCAAGCAGATGGGCGGCATGATGGTCGGTCAGCAGATCGGCCAGGCGCTCGGCTCGCTGGCGCGCGAGGTCATCGGCACGACCGACATCGGCCTGCCGCTGTCCGGCACCGCGGCGCTGCTGCCCGGCGGCATCGCGTCCTTCAGCGAGGGCCTCGAGATCCCCGCCGACGAGATCCGGCTCTACCTGGCGCTGCGCGAGGCCGCGCACCACCGGCTGTTCCAGCACGTCCCGTGGTTGCGCTCGCACCTGCTCGGGGCCGTCGAGGAGTACGCCAGGGGCATCACCGTGGACACCTCCGCGCTGGAGGAGCAGATCCGCGGGCTCGACATCAACAACCCCGAGGCGATCCAGGAGGCGCTGAGCGGCGGCGCGCTGCTCAAGCCCGAGGAGACCGAGCGGCAGAAGGCCGCCCTGGCCCGCCTGGAGACGATGCTCGCCCTGGTCGAGGGGTGGGTGGCCACGGTGGTCGACCGGGCCGCCGACGGCAAGCTGCCCTCGGCGGTCGCGCTGGCCGAGACCGTGCGCAGGCGCCGGGCGACCGGTGGGCCCGCGGAGCTGACGTTCGGCACGCTGGTCGGGCTGGAGCTGCGGCCCCGGCGGCTGCGCGAGGCCGCGGCGCTGTGGCGCGCGCTGGAGACCGAGCGCGGCGTCGACGGGCGCGACGCCCTGTGGGGTCACCCCGACCTCATGCCGACGGCCGAGGACCTCGACGACCCCGACGCGTTCGTACGCGGCGAGGCCGCCTGGGACATCTCCCAGCTGGAGGCCAGGCCCACCGACGAGAACGGCGGCGAGAACGGCGACCAGGACGGCGGCCGGTGACCCTGCACGACGACGCGGTGGCGGTGCTGTCCTCCTGGACCGCGCCGACCCCCGGGGAGGAGGCGCTGCGCGCCGAGTTCCTCGGCTACCTGCGGACGTACGACGACGCCATGTGGCGCGTGTGCGCACCCGGCCACCTGACGGCCACCACCGCCGTGCTCAGCCACGACGGCGCCCGGGTGCTGCTCACGCTGCATCCGAAGGCCGGGCAGTGGTTGCCCATGGGCGGCCACTGCGAGGACTTCGACGCCACGCTGGAGGCGGTGGCGCTGCGCGAGGCCACCGAGGAGTCGGGAATCTCCGGACTTGAGCTGCTGCCCGGCCCGCTGGCCGTGGACAAGCACAAGGTCTGGTGCCATCCGCCGCACAGCTGGCACCTCGACGTCGAGTACGCGGCCGTGGCACCTCCCGGCGCCGAGGCCGTCATGAGCGACGAGTCGCTCGACCTGCGCTGGTTCCCCGTCGACGAGATCCCCGAGCTGTCCGACGAGGCCACGCGCCGGCTGGCCGCACGCGGACGCGCCGCGCTCAGCTCGCGCTCGCGTTCGCTGGGTTAGAGTCCTTCGCATCGTTCCAAGGGGGCCGCGTGGAGACTTCTGCCGTTGGCGGCACGATCGTGACGCCTGCCCGCAAGCCGCGGAAGTTGCCCGGCAACGTCCTGACCTGGCTGGCCGTGACACCCTTCGCGGCCTGGGCCGTGGCCAGGGTGGCCGGGCTGGAACGAGGCTCGCTGCCCACGCAGCTGATGACGGCGACGCCGTACGCGGCGGCCGGGTCCCTGGTCCCCCTCCTGATCGCCGCGGTCGGGCGCCGGCGGGCCGCGACGGCCGTCGCGCTGCTCACCACGACCGCGCTCGGGTTCAGCGTCCTGCCGCGTGCGCTGGGCACGGCCGAGGCCACGACCGGCAGGCCGTTCAAGGTCATGACCATCAACATGTTGTTCGGCAAGGCCGACCCGCAGGTGATCGTGAACCTGGTGCGCGAGTTCCGGCCCGACGTGCTGAGCACGCAGGAGCTGACGCCCGGCGCCGTGGCCGACATGGACGCGGCCGGCCTGAAGGAGCTCATGCCCCACCGCGTGCTCGAGGACGAATGGGACGCCGGCGGAAGCGGCCTCTACTCCAGGCACCCGCTGCAGACGCTCGACGGCGTGGTGCCGCCGGTGGGGCACAAGATGCCCGCCGCCATGGTGGCGCTGCCGGGCGGGAAGCCGATCGAGTTCGTCGACGTCCACCCCTACCCGCCGCTCGGCCCCAACGTGGTCAACTGGAACGAGGCGCTCTCCAGCCTTCCTTCCGCCGGCGGCGAAACCGTGCGGATCCTCGCCGGCGACTTCAACGCCTCGCTCGACCACGCCTCGCTGCGCAGGCTGCTGGCCCGGGGGTACAAGGACGCGGCCGACCAGGTGGGCGCGGGGCTGATCCCCACATGGCCGGCCAACAAGCGGGTGCCGCCGATCATCACCATCGACCACGTGCTGGTGGACGAGCGGGTGGGCGTCAGGGAGGTCAGCGTGCGCGACGTGCCGGGCACCGACCACCGGGCCGTGCTGGCCGAGCTCACCGTGCCGTGACGCGGGGTCAGCGGCCGGCGATCAGGGCGCGGGTGTTGTCCCAGCCTTCGAGACCCGGGTCGAGGCGTTCGACGTCGTCGAGCGTGCGCAGGCGGTGCCATCCAGAGATGGTGGCGACCCTGCGCGGGCCCGGGGCCTGAGCTCGAAGGACGGCGACGACGTCGGGGGCGTCGAGGTCGGGGTCGGCCCAGGCCGGCAGCGGCAGCGAGCAGGCCAGCGCCACCGCGCCGCCGTCCGCCGCGGGGCAGATCGTGATCTCGGCCCGGCCCAGTTCCCTGAACAGCTTGCCGACCAGCAGCGAGGGCAGGTCGGGCGCGTCGGCGTTGATCACCGCGGCCTGGTCGCCGGACAGTCGGCCGAGGACCGCTCGCAGCGGCTCGTCCTCGTCGATGGTGACGATCTCCGTGCCGGGCCAGACGAGGTCGTCGAGGCCGGGGACGGCCGTGATCAGAACCGGGGTGACGAACTCCAGGCCGGCGACCATCTCGTAGGTGTCCTCGGCCACGGCCTCCAGGAACTGCCGTGGATCGACGCCGGGGGGCGCCGCTTCGGCCATGCGGCCGCGTACCAGGACGGCGACGATGCGCGTCAACACTCCTCCGGTGCCGTGTGGGCCGCCGCGGAGAATCCTTCGAGGAACCCGCGCGCCCGCTCCGCCTTCGGATACTGTTCTACCAGCGCCCAGAACCCCGGGCCATGACTCGGCACGATCAGGTGCGCGAGCTCGTGGATGATGACGTAGTTGATGACCCACTCGGGCAGGCCCTTGAGCCGGGTCGAGATCCTGATGGTGCCGTTCTCCGGGGTGCAGGAGCCCCAGCGATGCTGCTGGTTGTCGACCCATCGCACGCTCACCGGGTCGGGCCGGCCGTCGAGGTACTTCACCGACAGCTCCCTCGCCCGTTCGAGCAGGGCCTCGTCGGTCGGCCTTCGTCGTTCTTCCTTGGCGGCCAGCCGGTCGAGCATCCGGCTCACCCATTCATCCGCGTCTTCGCCGCTCAGCCAGGCGGGCAGGAGCACGATCGTCTTGTCGCCGTCGCGGTAGGCGGAGACCGTACGCCGGCGACGAGAACTGCGACGGACCTCGACTGTCTCGGGGGGCACATAAGCACGTTAGCCGAGACTGGCGAAATTCCACAGAGGGTGGACGTTGTTTTCGCTGGTCAGATGATTAAGAGCCGGTGAATTTGGGCATGCGCCTTTCCCGATGCGCCGCCAGGCCCTCCAGCAGGTCGGATGATGCCATGGTCACGGGCTGGGCCAAGGATTCCCACCTCAGAGCGGCTTCCAGGTCTTGATGCTCTTGGTTCAGCGCGACCTTTGTGAGGCGGGTGGCGACTGGAGCCATCTCCGCGATCTTCTTGGCGATGACCGAAACCTCGGAGAGAAGGTCATTCTTCGGGAAAGATTGATTTACCAAGCCTTTATCTGCGGCTTCCGTACCCGTAAGGAGACGGCCGGTCAGGAGCATCTCGCGGGCCAGTGCCGTACCGGCTCTTCTGGGCAGCAGGTAGGTGGCGGCCATGCCCGGGTGCAGCCCCAGCCGGGTGAAGGGGGCCAGCAGTTTGGCGTCGTCCGCGGCGTAGACGAGATCGCAGGCCAGGGCGACACACAGGCCCGCGCCGACGGCGGGGCCGTTGACCGCGGCGACGGTGGGGACCTCCAGGTCGGCGATCATCAGCCAGGTACGGTAGAAGGCGAGCATGCGGTCGCGCAGCGGCGGCACGGCCTCGGCGCCGCGCTCGCCGATCCACGACAGGTCACCGCCCGAGGAGAACGCGCTGCCCGCTCCGGTGACGACGACGCAGCGCAGGTCACGGTCGGCGGCCAGGGTGGTCATGGTTTCGCGCCATTCGGCCGTCATGGTGTCGGTCATGGCGTTGCGCAGTTCGGGGCGGTTGAGGGTGAGGACGACTACTCCGTCGTCTGTGCGGTCGACCAAGAGCTCGCTCATGCGGCGAAGCGTAACGCTCTGCGGGACGCGGATGCGGAGGCGGTTCCCGCTTGCCTCGGTGGTTCCCGGCTTGCCCCGGTGGTTCCGGCCTGCCCCGCTGGTTCCCGGCTCTCCTCGGTGGTTCCCCGCTAGCCTCAGGTGCGGATGTGGTCTCCGGCCTGTCTCGGGTGCGCTTCGCTGCGGGACGTTGTCCACAGGGTGGGCGTCGTGGTCGGAGGTTGTCCACAGGCGGCGCGGAACCGGCTCGGGATCTTGGTCGGACGTGCGAACCTTCCGGCCATGAGGCCACGTGTGAAGCCGGCCCTCCGGCGCATCCTCCGCGACGAGCACACCCTGCAGTACGGCGTGCATCCCCTCCGGGCCATCACGCTGACCGGCCTGACGAGATCGGTTCGTCAGTGGATCGAGGGGCTCGACGGCACCCGCGACCTGCGCCGGGTGATGCGTGACGCGGCGGCGGCCGGCCTCGACGAGCCGTGCGCCCAGGCTCTGCTCGACTACCTCGCCACGCGGGGCGCCCTGCACGACGCCGGCCCGTTCCCGGCGCCGCTCCGGGAGCTCTCCCTCGCCGAGCGGGATCGGCTGAAACCCGATCTCGACGCGCTCGACCTGGCCTCGAACGGTCCCCAGGGCGGCGTCGAGCTGCTGCGGCGTCGGCGGGAGGCGAAGGTCAGGGTTTACGGAGCCGGACGCGTGGGGGCCCAGATCGTCGCCTTGCTCGCGGCCGGCGGGGTCGGCGACATCCGCGTGATCGATCCCGGGCCGGTCCGGCCTGGGGACATCACGCCGGGCGGCCTGACATGGGCCGAGGTGGGGCTGTCCCGGGAGGAGGGCGCGGCGGCGGTCGCCCGGCGGCTGCTTGCTCCCCCGCCGAAGAACGCGCCGGCCGTTCCGCCGCCGCGCGATCACGCCGCACCCCCTCGCCATGCGGGCCCGAACGCGACACCCGCTGGCGATGTCGCCGGCCGGCCCGCACGCGGGGCGCCGTCGCCGTCCGGCGGCACGACCGCACAACCCAGGCGGCCAGGCGTCACGCCGTCCGACAGCGCCGCCGCGCAGGTCTCTCCTGATGTGCCACCTACTTCGGCGGAGGTGAGTCAGGACGTCGTTCCGTCGTCCAACGTCCTGGCCGGAGCTCCGCATCTGGGGGACGGCACGGCACGTCCCGACCTCGCCATCCTGGCGCCCGTAGGGCCGCTGGACGGGGTGCTGGTCAACGAGCTGGCCGACTTCGGCATCCCGCATCTGCTGGTGTCGGCCTTCGAGGGGCACGGGTCCGTCGGCCCACTGGTGTTTCCCGGCGAGACGACGTGCCTGCACTGTCTCGACCTGACGCGCCGCGACCACGATCCCGCCTGGCCGATCGTCACCGCCAGGTTGGGCGGCTATCCGCCGGGCGAGATCGCCTGCGACACGACTCTCGCCACGCTCGTCGCGGCCGCGGCGACCGGTCAGGCGCTTGCTCATCTCGAAGGCCGGGCGTCCTCTGTGACGAACGGCACAATGGACGTAATGCCTGATTGGTGCTGGAAAAGACGGTCGTGGAGCGGTCATCCGCAATGTCGTTGTATGCGAAACAATCCATATTCGCTAACAATGGACGTGTCACCTACCAGCGACTGACGTGCTCAGGGGACGACCACGAAGGGGGGAAGCGGCATCTCGGGCGAGGTTCCGCGCATGAGTGTGAGCGATCTTCCGCGCCGGGCAGTCACCCGCTCAGCCAAGTTGGCCACCCTTCCGCTCGGGTTCGCCGGGCGGGCCGCCCTCGGCCTCGGCAAGCGCATCGGCGGCAAATCAGCAGAAATCGTGGCCCAGGAGGTACAGCAGCGCACCGCCGAACAGATCTTCAAGGTGCTCGGCGAGCTCAAGGGCGGGGCGATGAAGCTCGGGCAGGCACTGTCGATCTTCGAGGCGGCGCTTCCGCCGGAGATCGTCGGCCCCTACCGGGCGACCTTGACGAAACTGCAGGACGCCGCTCCTCCGCTGCCGGTCGCCACCGTCCACAAGGTGCTCGCCGAGCAACTGGGGGACGATTGGCGCAAGCACTTCCTCTCGTTCGACGACCGTCCCACGGCCGCCGCCTCGATCGGCCAGGTGCACAAGGCCGTCTGGAACGACGGGCGCGAGGTGGCCGTCAAGATCCAGTATCCGGGGGCGGGCAAGGCGCTGCTCGGCGACTTCACCCAGCTGGCCCGGCTGGGAAAGATGTTCGGGGCGCTGCTGCCCGGCCTCGACATGAAGGCGCTGCTGGCCGAGCTGCGCGAGCGCATCGCCGAGGAGCTCGACTACCTGCGTGAGGCCGAGGCACAGCACGCCTTCGCGCTGGAGTTCAACGGCGATCCCGACTTCCACGTCCCTGATGTGGTGGCGGCCAACGAGATGGTGCTGGTCAGCGAGTGGATGGACGGCACTCCCCTGTCGCGGGTGATCACCGAGGGCAGCAAGGACGAGCGTGATCAGGCGGGGCTGCTGTTCGTCCGGTTCCTGTTCTGCTCGCCTGCCCGGGTCGGCATGCTGCACGCCGATCCCCATCCGGGCAACTTCCGCGTGCTGGCCAACGGCAAGCTGGGCGTCCTCGACTTCGGCGCGGTCAACCGCCTGCCCGGCGGCTATCCGAAGGTCTTCGGGCAGCTCACGCGCATCTTCAACCAGGGCGACATGGAGACCGTGATGACGGGTCTCCGTGACGAGGGCTTCATCCGTCAGGACATCGACATCGACCCCGACGCCCTGCGCGCTTTCCTGGCGCCGTACGTGGAGCCGACGGCCGTGGAGGAGTTCACCTTCAGCCGGGAGTGGCTGCAGGCCCAGGCGGCCAGTGTCGCCGACCTCCGCCCGACGAACGTGGTTCGCCAGCTCAACCTGCCGCCGTCGTACGTGCTCATCCATCGGGTGCACGCGGCCGGCGTCGGGGTCCTCTGCCAGCTCGGCACGACGGCGCGCTTCCGTGACGAGGTGATCCGCTGGGTTCCGGGCTTCGCCGACGACCCGAACGGCGAGGCACTGGCTATCGGCTGATCGGGCGGGACGCGGGTCATGGGACGGCCCGAAGGACGCATCCAGGGTGATGGAACCGAGCGCGGGTCAGGGGTGGCGTTCCTGGATGCGGATCAGGTTGCCCGAAGGGTCGCGGACGGCGCAGTCGCGGACGCCGTACGGCTGGTCCATCGGCTCCTGGACGATTTCGGCGCCGCTGGCCTTCAGGCGTTCGAAGGTGGCGTCGAGGTCGGTGGTGGCGAGGTTCACGCCGGCGTAGGTGCCCTTGGCCATCATCTCGGTGATGGTGCGGCGTTCGTCGTCGGTGATGCCGTAGCCGTTCGCGACCGGTGGTTGCAGGACGATGGACGTGTCCGGCTGGCCGGCGGGGCCCACCGTGAGCCAGCGCATCCCCTTGTAGCCGACGTCGTTGCGTACCTCGAAGCCGAGGACGTCACGGTAGAAGGCCAGGGAGGCTTCCGGGTCGGTGTGCGGGAGGAAGCTGGAGTGGATGGTGATGTCCATGGAAGTCACGCTAATTGGGGTCAGGTAAGCGCGGTCTCTCGGTTCCTGATGGGTCTGGTCACCTGTTTCGACACGCACGACGGCATCCCCGCGGTCGCGCTCGCCGCCCGGCGACGATAGACGCTGGGCGGCACACCGACCAACTCGGTGAAGCGGGTGCTGAAGCTGCCCAGCGAGGAACAGCCGACCGCGAAGCAGACCTCGGTGACGCTCATGTCGCCGCGGCGCAGGAGCGCCATCGCGCGTTCGATGCGGCGGGTCATCAGGTAGCCGTACGGGGCTTCGCCGTACGCGCGGCGGAACTCGCGGCTGAGGTGGCCGGCTGACATGTTCACGCCGCGGGCCAGGGCTTCGACGTCGAGCGGCTGGGCGTAGTCGCGGTCGATACGGTCGCGGACGCGGCGCAGCAGGGCGAGGTCACGCAGGTGCTGCGCTTCGGCGGGTCTGCTGGTCACATGCGCCATCGTACGTCGGCCCATGGTCGGCCGGGACCGCCGGCCACCCCAGCTCACACCGCACCCTCCACCCCACGAACCCTTCCCGACCCGAGTCCGACATACCGAAAAGAGCCAGGCACCGAAGACAAATGCATGGAAGGCCAGCTCCCTGGCCGCCGCAAGAAGACCACCCGAGATCCGGATCGCGAATCACAGGAAGAGACAGACAGGCCAAGGCCCCCGGCTGCAGGCTGCGCCGCGCCCCGAAGCGACCGGACCGCAGCTCATCCGGCAGAGCGCAGATGTCCCGCAACTCATCCGGCAGAGCGCAGAGGTCCCGCAACCCACCGCGCTCAACGCGGACGTCCCGCAGCTCACCTGGTCGCAGAGATTCCCGCGACACACCGGACAGAACGCAGGCGACCCGCAGCTCACCGAGCTGGGCGGCAGACGTCCCGCATCTCGCCCCACAGAGCGCAGAAGTCTGGGCATGGAAAGAGCCGGGCGCTGGGTGCGCCCGGCTCTTCAGATGCAGGTGGGGATCAGGAGATCCTGCGCCGGCGGCAGGACCTCCTTGATCACACCTGCCGGCTCAGCGCCTTCCGCAAGCGGTCGTTGGCCCGCTTGACCTCGCGTCGCGCCCGCTGTACGCGGCTTACGCGCAGGATGAGACGCTGCTCCTCCGCTTCGCGGTGGAGAGTTTGTATTCGGTCGTTGACCAAGTCATGAAACAGATACGGCACGGCCAGGCTCCTGGTGGAAGAAGTGCTCATCGGTGTTCTTGTTCTCTCTCGCTCGTCGGGCTGGTGGATGGTCAGGCAGCGACCGGGTGCTTGCGGGGACGCCCGCGCGGACGCTTGCGGGGAACAACCGTTCCCCTGAGGATCAGTTCGCCGCCCCAGACTCCCCAGGGCTCCTCGCGCTCCAGCGCGCGGGCCAGGCAGGCCTGCTGGATCGGGCAGCCGCTGCAGAGAGCCTTGGCGAACTCGACGTCCTCGGGTGACTCTGCGAACCACAGGTCAGGGTCGGTACGACAGGGGATCTTGGCTTCGTCGATCAGGTCCATGATCGTCTTGGCCCCCATCTGCTTCTCCTTTTGATCGAGCTTTTTGATCTTGTCGGGCACCTCGGAGGTGGTCGGGGATCGCGGAAAAACAAAGAGGCCGCGGATCCTGTGTACGGATCCGCGGCCTGGGGGCTGCTATGTGCCGGTCAGGTTATGACCGGAGCATCCCTCCAGGGTTGCGGACCGCACAGTCCACCCTTGGTGAGCTGGTTGGTCGGGGCAGCGATACCTGCGCCATAGACAGGAACGCCTTGCGGAGCGGCGACACCCGCGTGAGCCCTCGCACGGACGGCGGGGGCCTGGATACGGGCAGACTTCTCCTGCCGCAGCTTGGCCGGCCCATCGGCGAGCCTCACCGAGTCACGGCACGCGGAAGCGAGCCACTGCGTGGCCGACATCTGGATGCTCATCACCGGGGCTCACCTCCACTCATCAGATCGTCGGAAACAGGAGTGTCCGACTCGCTTGTCCATGACCCTAAACCGGGAAGCCGGGAAGGGGCAACATATTTTCTACCTGCGATTTTGTGACACAACCACGGTGTCACAACGTGCTGCGAACCGACTACTTCGCCACGCGGATCATCGCCTCCTGGACGACGGAGACCACGAGCTCGCCCGACGCGGTGAACATCTCGCCGCGCGCGAGCCCCCGAGCGCCCGCTGACCAGGGGGCCTCCTGGGCGTACAGAAGCCAGTCGTCGGCGCGGAACGGGCGGTGGAACCACATCGCGTGGTCCAGGGACGCGCCGATCACGTTCGAGGCTCCCCAGGCCATCCCGTGGGCCAGCAGGATCGTGTCCACGAGCGTGAAGTCCGAGGCGTACGCGGCCAGCACGACGTGCAGCAGCGGGTCGTCGGGCAGGTCGGCGTCGTAGCGGAACCACACGTTGGTCTGGGCGCTGCGCAGCTCGGGGTTCAGGTGCGCCTCCCACGTCAGGGGAGAGACGTAGCGGGCGTCCACGGGGCGCGGGCGCGAGAGCCACTCCCGCAGCTCGGGGTGGTCGCCCAGCACCTCCGACATCCTGTTCTGGAACGTCGGCAGCGTCTCGGGGGCGGGCACGACCGGCGCCACCGACGCCTGGTGCTCCACGCCCTCCTCGAAGATGTGGAACGAGGCCGACATCGTGAAGATCGCCTTGCCGTGCTGGACGGCGACGATCCGGCGGGTGGTGAACGACCGGCCGTCGCGCAGGCGCTCGACGTTGTAGACGATGGGGATGGACGGGTCGCCCGGCCTGATGAAGTAGGCGTGCAACGAGTGGACGTGCCGGTCCTTGGGAACCGTGCGGCCGGCCGCCACGAGGGCCTGCGCGGCCACCTGGCCGCCGAAGACGCGCTGGATGCGCTCCTCCGGGCTTCTGCCCCGGAAGATGTCCAGCTCGATCTGCTCAAGGTCGAGCAGGTCGAGCAGCTCCTTCAGCGCCTCGTTCACAGGACCCCCTCACGGACGAACATTCCACGGACAAGTCTGACGTGCCACGCCTGTTCCCCCAAACCCGCCCTGCCTTGCCGGGATGCGCCCGTCCTGCCGTTTCGCCCGGTGGGGAAGGGACTCACGCGCGAGGGGGCCGGCCGTACGTGAGGGATCTCACCCGCGGCACAGGCCGAGGACGGCCTCGCCGTAGCGGTCGACCTTGACCCGGCCGATGCCGGCGATCGACAGCAGCTCCTGCTCGGTGGCCGGCGCGCGTTCGGCGATGGCCTGGAGGGTGACGTCGGTGAAGACCACGTACGGCGGGATCTTGGCCTCCTTGGCGGTGGCCGTGCGCCAGACCTTGAGGCGTTCGAGCAGGGCCTCGTCGTAGTCGGCCGGGCAGGTCGCGCAGCGGCCGAGCTTCTGCTCGGCGGCGGCCACCAGCGTCTTGGCGCACACCCGGCAGCTCACCGGCGCGGCGACCGTGCGGCGTTCGCCCGCCGGGGTCGTCATGCGGGGCGGCGTCGAGGCGCGGCCGGTGAGCCCGTCGAGGAAGCGGGAGGGACGGCGGCTCTTGCGCCCGCCGGGCGCGCGGGCCAGCGCCCAGGACAGCGACAGGTGCTCGCGGGCGCGGGTGACGCCGACGTAGAGCAGCCGCCGTTCCTCCTCGATCTGCTCGGGGGTCTCGGCGTAGATGATCGGCAGCATGCCGTCGGTGAGGCCGACCAGGAAGACCGCGTCCCACTCCAGGCCCTTGGCGGCGTGCAACGAGGCGAGCGTGACACCCTCCACCGGCGGCGCGTGCTGCTCGGAGGCGCGGCGTTCCAGCTCGGCGACGTACGCGGGCAGGTCGGCGCCCTCGGCGGCCATGTCCTCGGCCAGGTCGGCCAGCGCCTTCAGCGACTCCCACTTCTCCCTGGCCTTGCCGCCGCCGGGCGGGGAAGGGGTCAGGCCGACCCCGGTCAGGATGTGGTGCACTTCAGAGGCCAGCGGCTCGCCCGCGGCCGACCGCGCGGCGCCGCGCAGCAGCACGACCGCCTGCCGCACCTCGGGACGCTCGAAGAACCGCTCGGCGCCGCGCAGCACGTACGGGATCTCGGCCTTGGACAGGGCCTCCTCGTAGGACTCCGACTGGGAGTTGATCCGGAACAGCACAGCGATCTCGCGCGAGGGCACCCCCTTGTCCAGCAGCTTCCTGATGGCCCGCGCGACGCCGGCGGCCTCGGCGGGCTCGTCGTCGTAGTCGGAGAAGACCGGTTTGGGGCCGTCGGGGCGCTGGGCGATGAGTTCGAGGCGGTTGGGGGTCCTGGACTTGGCGATGACCAGGTTGGCCAGGTTCACGACCTGCGGGGTGGAACGGTAGTCGCGGACCAGCCTGATGACGGCGGCCTTCGGGTGCTCGACGGCGAAGTTGGTGAGGTAGCGGGGGCTGGCGCCGGTGAACGAATAGATGGTCTGGTTGGGGTCGCCGACCACGCAGATGTCGTCGCGGCCGCCGAGCCAGGTGTCGAGCAGGAGTTTCTGGAGCGGGTTGACGTCCTGGAACTCGTCCACGACGAAGTAGCGGTACTGCTGGCGGATCTGGGCCGCGACCTCCTGGTGCTCGGTCATCACGGCCGCGGTCAGTTCGAGGATGGTCTCGAAGTCGACCAGGTGGCGTTCGCGGCGGATGCGCTCGTACGACTCGTAGAGCCGGGCCACCTCCTCCGGCGAGCCGGGCGGCGTGCGGTGGTGCTTGGCGGCGGCGGCCACGTAGTCTTCGGGGCCGATCTGGGAGACCTTGGCCCATTCGACCTCGGCCGCGATGTCCCGCAGCTCGGACCGGTCGGGATTTTTCCTGATCTGGCGGCAGGCTTCGACCAGCACCGGCAACTTCGACTCGATGACCGAAGGGGCCTCGCCGCCGATCACCCGCGGCCAGAAGTAGGTGAGCTGGCGCAGGGCGGCCGCGTGGAACGTACGGGCCTGGACGCCCGGCGCCCCCAGCGCCCGCAGCCGCTGCCGCAACTCCCCCGCCGCCCGGGTGGTGAACGTCACCGCGAGCACGCTGGGCGCGTCGACCACCCCGCTGCGCACGGCGTGAGCGATGCGATGGGTGATCGCCCTGGTCTTGCCCGTGCCGGCCCCGGCGAGCACGCACACCGGGCCGCGCACCGCCTCGGCGACCTCCCGCTGTTCCGGGTCGAGGCCGCTGAGGACGTCATCCACGCTGTTCACCCGATCTTCCTCCCCGCAAGTGGCGCCGAAGCACTTTATTCTGGCAACATGCGCCCCGACGTATGTTCATAGTCACCGAGATGCAAAGGAATGGTTGCTTCCCCCACAATGGGACCGACCATGCCGCATGGGGGAAAGGAAGGCCGTGCGAACAGCGGTTTTCGCGGGCGCGCTGGCGCTCGCTGCCGTGGCGCTCACACCTGCCGTCGCGTTCGCGGCCGAGCCGCCCGTCCCCGTGGTGACCAATCCCACAGACCCCGACGGCCTCGGCGGGCTGGCCACGGAGACCCTTTCCTACGGTTCCCAGCGTCACCAGGACATGGACGTGTGGTGGACGCCCGACGGCCAGAAGCGCCCCGGCGTCTTCCTGATCCACGGCGGCTGGTGGTCCGGCGGCGACAAGAAGTACATGAAGGAGATCACCCGCAGCTACGCCGACCTCGGGTACACGGTCTTCAACCTGAACTACCGCCTCTCCGGCGAGGCCGCCTGGCCGGCGCAGCGCACCGACGCGCTGGCCGCCATCGCCCTGGCCCGCAAGCACGCCGACCGCTGGGCCTTCGACCCGAGCAAGTACGTCGTCGTCGGCTTCTCGGCGGGCGGGCACATCGCCGCCTCGGTCGGCACCTACGGCAACGGCATCGCCGGGCTGAAGGGCGTGGTCGGGCTGTCGCCGATCATCTCGCCGCTGCGCGCGTACGCCGACGGCGAGAAGACCGCGAACCCCGACAAGCGCAAGCTGCGCGAGGCCGCGATCCGGCTGGCCGGCGGCTGCGAGCCCAAGGGCAAGTGCTCGCGCGTGTGGGCGAGCATGGAGGTGGCCTGGCACGCCAGCGCCAAGGACGCCCCGATGCTCACGGTGCACTCCGAGGACGAGTTCGTGCCGCCGACGCAGAGCCAGCTGCTCAAGCAGATGCTCGGCCAGGTGGGCGTGCCGATGACGATCATGACGGCGCCCGGCACCAACCACAGCGCTCCCCTGTACCGGGAACCCGGCGTGGCCGAGCGGGTGCAGGCCTGGATCGCCGAGCGCATCGGCTAGCCAGCCCCGGGCAGGGATTAAGCGGGCGCCTCCGCGTTGTTGCACCGAGCGCCTGATTTCCTGACCTTGGAGGGACAACCCGACATGGCGCTCACCGTCTACAGCACTACCTGGTGCGGCCCCTGCAAGCGGCTGAAGTCTCAACTCGCCCGCGAAGGCATCGCCTTCAAGGAGGTCGACATCGAGCGCGACCCGGCCGCCGCCGAATTCGTCATGAGCGTCAACAACGGCAACCAGACCGTGCCGACCGTGGTGATCGAGACCGACCACGGCCGGATCGTCCGGACCAACCCCTCCGCCCGGGAGGTCAAGGCCCTGCTCGGGGCCTGATCACCAGTCGCCGACGAGCTCGCCGCCGTACCACGTCTCGATCAGGCGGCGGGCTATCGACACCGGGGGAGGCAGGCGCACCTCGCCCGACCGGAGCGCGGCCACGAGCTCGTCGCGGGTGAACCAGCGCGCCTCGGCGATCTCGTCGGCGTCGGGGGTCAGCGCGGTCGTGGTGGCGTCGGCGAAGAAGCCGAGCATGAGGCTGCGCGGGAACGGCCAGGGCTGGCTGCCCAGGTAACGCGGGTTGACGACGTGGACGCCGACCTCTTCGGCGACCTCGCGGACCACCGCGTACTCCAGGGACTCGCCCGGCTCCACGAAGCCCGCCAGGATCGACAGGCGCCCCTCGGGCCACTGGGGGCCGCGGGCCAGCAGGCAGCGGTCGTCCTCGTCCCTGATCAGCATGATGACCGCGGGGTCGACGCGCGGGAAGTGCTGGCTCGCGTCCTGCGGGCACACCCGGACGTGACCGCCGGCCTGCACCGCCGTACGGGCGCCGCAACGGGGGCAGAACTGGTGGGTGGCGTGCCAGGCCTCCAGCGCCACCGCGTGGACCAGCAGGCCCGCGTCGCGGTCGCCGAGCAGGCCGCCCACCTGGCGCAGACCCGCCGGCACCGGACTGCCCTCAGGCGTGTCGTTCAGACTCATCGGCATCGTCACCCGGCCGTTGAGGTCGCCGGCCGGCGTGCCGGGCAGCGGCGCGGCCACCGCGAAGTAGGCGGTGCCGCCCTCGACGCCGAGCAGGTAACGCTCGCCCGGCGGCGCCTGCGCGGGGGTGTAGAGCACCGCGTGCACCTCGTCGCCGGCCCGCCGCACCAGGGTGTGGCCGTTGTCGATCACCAGCACCCTGGTCCCGGGGTCGGCCCACGCCTTCTCCAGCCATCTGTCGTCGGCACGCAGCGCCGACGATCTGTCGATGGTCCCCCGTGCCAGGAGCAGTGGGCCGATGAGTTGCTCTTCCGCGGTCTTTTCCACTGGCCGCCCCTCCCCAAGTCGCTTGTCATCCTATGACCTCGCAGTTAGCCGCCGATTAGGGTGTGCGGGCCCCGGAACGATCATCCGCAGGCTAGGATCATCGAGTTAGGTTAGCCTTACCTGATCCTTTCGGGGGT
The DNA here is from genome assembly GCF_040675235.1 of Nonomuraea sp. NPDC049637. Taxonomy (NCBI): domain Bacteria; kingdom Bacillati; phylum Actinomycetota; class Actinomycetes; order Streptosporangiales; family Streptosporangiaceae; genus Nonomuraea; species Nonomuraea sp. NPDC049637. The sequence goes on along the minus strand of NZ_JBFAOM010000058.1, from coordinate 24,145 downwards.
GCCTTCGCGTTGCGGCTCTACCTGACCGCGCTCAAGCCGACGGACTCGGTGACGTACGGCTTCCTGCCCGCGGCGCGGGCCCTCGGGTGCGAGGTCACCGTCCTGACCGACCGGCCGGAGCGGCATCCCGGCTCGGTGCGTTGCGACGTACGCGACCCGCGCGCCCTGATCGACGCGATCGAGCACCTGGGCCGGCCCGACGCGATCTTCTCCAACTCCGACCACCTCCAGGCGGAGACCGCCCTCGCGGCGTCGTACTTCGGACTTCCCGGCAAGGACTGGCGGGCCTGTCTGGCCGCCAAGAACAAGTTCCTGATGCGACGCGGGCTCGCGGCGGCCGGCGTCGAGACGGTGCGTTCGCTGCGGCTCGCGCCCGCCGATCCGGTGCCCGAGCGACTGCCCCGGCCCGTGGTGCTGAAACCCCGCGAGGGGGTGGCCAGCGAGGACGTCGTGCTGGTCGAGGACGACCTTCCCCGGGCCGTGGCCGCGGCCAGGCGGCGGCGTCCGGGCGAGACGCTGGTCGTGGAGGAGTACCTCGAAGGGCCGCTGCGGACCCTGGAGACCCTCGGGGACGGCGCCGCGACGCGGGTGCTGGGCGGCTTCGCGACCACGCTGGGCCCGCTGCCGCACTTCGTGGAGGAGCGGCTCGACTGGGCGCCCGCCGCCGACGCCCACGTGCTGGCCGCGCTGCGGGCCCTCGGGGCGGGCTTCGGCGCCTGCCACACCGAGTACGTCCTGACGCCCGACGGCCCGCGGATCGTCGAGGTGAACTACCGGGCGATCGGCGACCACTGCGACTTCCTGCTGGCCGACGTGCTGGGCGTGCCGCTGTTCGAGTGGATCCTGCGCACCCATCTCGGGGAGCCGGCGCCCGAGCCGCCGCCGGCGTCCCGGCACGGCTGCGCGGTCAGCGTGGTCGCCGACCGGCCGGGCGTCGTCAAGGACGGGCCGCCGGAAGAGGACGTCGAGGACGGCGGCGTACGGCTGTGGCACCGGCCGCTGCGGGCCGTCGGGGACGTCATAGAGCTGACCCATACGAACCGGGACTACCTGGGCGTCATCCGGGCCGTGGGACCGGACCGGGCCCGCGTGGACGCCGCCGTCGAGCGGTACCGGGCGGCCCGGCCGTGGGTGGTCGGGTGAGGTCGCGGGAGGCGTACCTGGCCGCCCGGGTGCTGGACACGCTGGTCCGCGAGGACTACGGCGGGCTGGCCGCCCGGCTCGACCGGACCAGGTCCGGGGCCGGGCTGCTGCTGGCCGACGGGCGGTGGGTCCGGATGGTCCCCGGGTCGCCGTTCCAGGACTTCGTGGTGGCGCCGGACGAGCGGCTGGGCCTGGAGCAGGTGCTGGAGACGCTCGTGGAGGTGTCCGACGCGGCCGACGCCGAAGGGGTGGCGGCCTTCTTCGACGAGTGCCTGACCGCCCTGTCCGCGCTGGAGCTGCACGACGCGCACGCCGAGGAGGTGCTGCGGCGCGGGCCGTCGTACGAGTCGCTGGCGGCCTTCGCCGACCATCCTCTCCACCCCACCTCGCGGGCCAGGATCGGCGCCTCGGACCGCGACCTGCTGGCGTACGCGCCGGAGTTCGCGCCCTCGTTCGCGCTGCGGTGGGCGCTCGTCCCGCACGCGGCCACGGAGCTTCCCGCGGACGTGCCGCGGCCGGCGGGCCACGGCGTGCTGTTCCCGGTGCACCCGATGGCCGTGGGCGAGGTGCGGAAGATCGACGGGGTCCGGGTGCTGGACGAGGAGGCGGTCACCGTACGGCCCACCCTGTCCATGCGGACCGTCGAGGTGGGGCCGCGTACGCACCTCAAGCTGCCGCTGCCGGTGAGCACGCTCGGCGTGCGCAACCGGCGCTCTATCAGGGCGGGCACCCTGGAGGACGGCGCGCGGGCCGAGCTGCTGCTGCGCCGGCTCGCCGATCCCGGCGTGCTGCTGGCCGACGAGCAGACCTACGCGCACGCGGGCCACGAGTACCTGGCGTGGATGGTCCGGCGGCTGCCGGCGGGCCGGATCGTCCCGGTCGCGGCGCTGGCGGCGCCCGGGGTGCTGGACGGCCTCGGCCCGGACGTGCTGCCCCGCTACCTGCGCCTGCTGCTGCGCTGGAACGTGCGGCTGTTCGTCCGGTACGGCGTCGCGCTGGAGGCCCACCAGCAGAACCTGGCCCTCGTCCTGCGGGACGGCGACCTGCGGCTGCTGGTCAAGGACAACGACGGCCTGCTGGCCTCGCCGTCGCGGCTGGCGGCCGCCGGGATCGACGTGCCGGCCTTCTCCGACGGGCGCATGCTCACCGACGACCCGCACGCGCTGGCCGACGTGTTCGTCACGATCACGCTGCACCTGGCCGCCGCGGCGGTGGCGTTCGCCGTGCTGCCGCCGGCGCGGGCGGCGGCCCTGGTGCGCGGCACGCTGGCCGAGGCGCTCGACGAGCACGGCGACCACCCCATGGCCCGGCTGCTGCGCGCCAGGACGCTCGACGCGGCCAGGCTCACCGGCAAGTCCATGGTCACCGCCGGGACGCTCGTGGCCAAGGAACGGTCCGGGGCGCGGGACGTGAACAAGTTCTACGGCATCACCGGGCCCAACTACCTGAGGAGAGCGTGAATGAACGTCCTGGCCATCGGGGCGCCGGCCGAGGAGGCGACGCTGGCGGCCCTGCTGCGGTGCTGCGTGCGCGAGGTGGCCGGGCCCAGGGGGCTGGTCTGGCCGGCGCCGCCGTACGTGCTGCTGCGGGTGGCCGGGACGCTGCTGCGCGCCCGTACGCACGGCGGGGCCGCGCTGCGCCTCGACGGGCCACCGGAACGCCTGGAGGGCGGCTCCTGGCAGCCGCTGACGGTCGCCGAGCTGGTCCGGCTGGCCGAAACCGACCTGGCCGACCGGCCGGACGAGCCCGCGCCCCCAGGCAGGGGAGCGGCGCACCTCGACGTCGAGCCCAACGGCGAGTTCGCCGGCCAGGTGGCCGCCAGCAGGGACGCCATCGCGGCGATCCTGGCGGCCAGGGCGCGGGCCGAGCCGCCCGCCGACCCCTGGCTGGCCTCGGAGCAGGCGCTCGTGTACGGGCACCCGTTCCACCCCACCCCCAAAGCCCGCGACGGCGCCGACTGGCTGCGCTACGCCCCCGAGGCCCATGCCGCCTTCCCGCTGCGGCTGCTCGCGGTACGCGACGACGCACTGGCCGAGGAGGGCGACCTGACGGCCCTGGACGCGCTCGGCCCGGCGCCCGCCGGACACCGGCTGCTGCCCGCCCATCCGTGGCAGCTCGCCCTGCTGCGTCCCGTTCTCGGCTCGGAGCTGGTCGATCTCGGGCCGGGGCCGCTCGCGGTGCCGACCTCGTCGGTGCGGACCGTGTACGTGCCGGACGCCGAGGTGTGCCTGAAGTTCTCCCTGGACGTGCGGATCACGAACTGCGTGCGCAAGAACGCCTGGTACGAGCTGGCCGGGGCGGTCGAGCTCACCTCCCGGCTGGCCCCGCTGATCGCCGAGGTCGCGGCCCGGCACCCGGCCGTCCGCTGGCTGCCCGAACCGGGCTACCGCACGGCACTCGGGCAGCGCGAGGGCCTGGGCGTGATCGTCCGGGCGAGCCCGTGGACGGCCTGCGACCCCGGCGTCACCCCGGTCCTCGCCGCCGCCCTCGCCCTGGACGCCGCCCCGGCCGACCCTCTGGCCTGGTGGACGGCGTACGTGTCGGCGGTCGCGCTGCCGGTCGTGGACCTGTACGTCAGCCACGGCGTCGTCCTGGAACCCCACCTGCAGAACGTGCTCGTCGGCCTGGACGCCGCCGGCCGGCCCGTCCAGGCGATCTTCCGCGACCTGGAGGGCGTCAAGCTCGTCGCGGGCCGCCACGACCTGGGCGGGCTGCACCCGGCCGTGGCCGCCGCGCTCACCCACGACCCGGCGCGCGGCTGGGCCCGCGTCGTCTACTGTCTGTTCGTCAACCACCTCACCGAGATCGCCGCCACCCTGGCGGGCCCCGACGACGAATTGCTGCGCGCGTTGTGGCGGGCCGCCCGCGACCTGCTCGCCCGCCAGGCCGCCGAGCTCGGGCAGCCGCTCCCGCTGCGCGACCTGCTGGCCGGGGCGCCGCTGCCCGCCAAGGCGAACCTGCGCGTGCGGTGGGCCAGGGCGGCCGACCGCGACGCCGGTTACGTCCCGATCGCGAACCCGCTCGCATGAGCGGCGTCCAGAAGCGCGAACCGGCCCCCGCGCTGGAGCGCGAGCCCGCGAACCGCGTGCTGGAGGCCGCCGCGCGGCTGCCGGCCTTGCCCGCCTACCTCTACGACCTGCCCGCGCTCGACGAGCACGCCGCGTCGGTGCGCGCGGCGCTGGGCGAGGTCGAGCTGTACTACGCGGTCAAGGCCAACCCCGACGCCGAGCTGCTGCGGGTGCTGGCCCGGCACGTGGACGGGTTCGAGGTGTCGTCGGCGGGCGAGCACGCGCACGTCTCCGCGCTGTTCCCGGGCGCGCGGCTGGCGCTCGGCGGGCCCGGCAAGACCGACGCCGAGCTGCGCCTGCCGCACCACCGCCTGCACGTGGAGTCGCCGTACGAGCTGCGCCGCCTGCTCGCGACCGGGCTGGAGGCGGACGTGCTGCTGCGGGCCAACCCGGACCTGCCGGTCGAGGGGGCCGCGCTCACGATGGACGGCCCCTTCGGCATGGACGAGGCGGGGCTGGCCGAGTGCCTGCCGCTGTTCACCCGCCGCGTACGGCTGCGCGGCCTGCACGCCCACCTGGCCAGCGGCCTGGACGCCGCCCAGCTGCTCCGGCTGGCGGGGGCCCTGCTGAGGACCGGGCATCGCGAGGTCAACCTGGGCGGGGGCATGGCGGTGTCGTACACGTCGGGCGAACGCTTCGACTGGGCGGCCTACGGCGCCGGCCTGGCCGCGCTGCGGGGCGGGCGGCGGCTGCGGGTCGAGCCGGGCAGGTCGCTCACCGCCTACTGCGGCCACTACGTCACCGAGGTCGTGGACGTGAAGCGGGTGCGCGGCCGGGCGTACGCGATCGTCCTGGGCGGGACGCACCACCTGCGCACGCCGGTGGCCAAGGGCCACGACCAGCCGTTCACGGTCCTGCCCACCGGCGGCGGGCCAGGGGTCGCCGGGGAGCCCGTGACGTTCACGGGCCAGCTGTGCACCCCCAAGGACGTCTTCGCCCGGAACGTGGTGACCTCGGTGCGGGCAGGGGACCGGGTGGTGTTCGGCATGGCCGGCGCCTACGCCTGGAACATCTCCCACCACGACTTCCTCATGCACCCCCGCCCCGCCTTCCACCACCTAGGACTCTGACGCCGGCACCGCCTCGACGAGCGCGACCAGCCCGTCGGCGTCGAGCAGGTTGACCGGCCGCACGGTCTTGTTGGCCCGGACGTAGTGGAAGGCCGCGCTCACCTTCTCCAGCGGCACCCCGGCCAGATGGGACCAGGCCAGCCGGTACGCGGCGAGCTGCACCGAGGCCGTGCGGGCCGCCTTCCCCCTGGGCGGGACGCCGGTCTTCCAGTCGACCACCTCGTAGCCGCCGTCGGGCAGCTCGAAGACGGCGTCCATCCGCCCGCGCACGAGCCGGTCGGCGATCATGGTCTCGAACGGCACCTCCAGGTCGACCGGCCGCCGGTCGGCCCACTCGCTCTCCTCGAACCGCTCCTGCAGCTCGGCCAGCCGCACGTCGGCCTCCTCCAGCTCCTCCAGCGGGTCGAGGTCGAAGTCGTCGATCAGCCGCTGCTGGTCCCACCGGCTCTCCAGCCACTTGTGGAACGACGTGCCCCGGCGGGCCAGCGGCGCGGGCTTGCGCGGCACCGGACGGCGGATCCTGCGGGCCAGCTCGGCCGGGTCGGTGGCCAGCGTGACCAGCGACGATACGGTCAGCTTGGCCGGCAGCTCGACGACGGTCGCCGGTCTGCGCCGGTTCAGCTCGCGCTCGCGCAGCAGCAGGTCGGTGTCGCGCTCCCAGGCGCGCAGGCGCTCCTCCTCGAACGGGCGCAGCGGCTCGTCGTCCTCGTCGGCCAGGTTGCCGGCCAGGGCGTCCTCGACCAGCCGGGCGCCGTCGAGCACCGACTCGTAGCGCAGGCCCTCGGGGGTGACCGGCCAGACGGCCTCGGCCGGCTCGGCGAGCAGCGGGTTCGTCGCGCCCTCGGCGAGGTCGCCGGCCCAGTAGGACACCCGGTCGGCCGTGTCGCGGATCTCCAGCAGGAACTCCGACGGCTCCAGCGGCTTGGTGGCGCTGCCCCAGCGGTAGCCGGAGGCGATGAGGTGGTAGTGGGCCCGGGTGACGGCGACGTACGCCAGCCGCCGCTCCTCCATCAGGTCGCGCTCCCGGCACTGCTCGTCGAAGGCGGCCAGCTCCTCCTTGCTCAGCCCGCCCAGCCGGGGCAGGTCGGCGGCGTCGCCGCGCAGCGGGTAGGGCAGCTTGCGCGGATTGTCGGTCCAGCGGCTGTTCATCACCGGCGTGGCCGGGAACACGCTGCCCGTGGCGATCGTGCCCTTCGAGCTGAGCAGCTGCGACAGGCCGGGCACGACCACGATCGGCCACTCCAGCCCCTTGGAGGCGTGGACGGTCATCAGCTTGACGCTGTTGCTCTCGCCGACCCGGCCCGCCTCCAGCCCGAACTCCTCGCTCTCGGCGGCCTGGAGGTAGGCCAGGAACGCGCCCAGCGTCGGGTCCTCGGCGTCGCCGGCGAACCTGGCGGCCGCGTCGATGAAGGCGTCGAGGTCGGCCCGCGCGGCGAACGCGCCGGCCGTGCCGCTGCGGGCGGCCACCTCGATGTCCAGGCCGAGCCGGCGTTCGATCTCGGTGACCAGGTCGGGCAGCGGCTGGGCGGTGTGGCCGCGCAGGCTGCGCAGCTCCTGGGCGAGCGCGACCAGCCGGGTGCGGGCCAGCGGCGAGAACGACTCCAGCCACTCGGGCCGGTCGGGCAGCTCGTCGAGCGCGTCGACCAGGCTGCCGCGCTCCTCGGCCAGGTCGGCGACCACCTGGTCGAGCGGGTCGTCGGCGCGGTGGCTCTCGCTCAGCTCGCGGGCCAGCTCCCTGGCGTGCTCCCCCAGCACCCGCAGGTCGGCCGGCCCGACCCGCCAGCGCGGCCCGGCCAGCAGCCTGGCCAGCGCGTCGCCGGCGGTGGCGTCGTAGAGCACGCGCAGGGTCGCCACGATGTCGCTGACCTCGGGCACGGTCAGCAGGCCGCCCAGCCCGACCACCTCGACCGGGATGTCGCGGTCCTCCAGCGCCTTGCGCAGTGCGGGGAACTGCGAGCGTTTGCGGGCCAGGATCGCGACGTCCTGGGGCTGGACGGCGAGCGTCTTCTTGCGTTCCTTCTCGCCCCAGGGCAGGCCGTCGGGGGCGGTCTCCTGGCCGAGGATCCTGGCCACGCCGTCGGCGATCCACTTCGCCTCGTCCTCGGCGGTCTCGTGGAAGGCGCAGGTGACGCGGCCCCGGTCGACCCGGTTGGGCCCCGGCACCAGCACGGGCACCTCGCGGGCCTCCATGCGCAGCGGGAGCTGGACGCGGGCGGCGACGTCGAGCACCCGGTCGCCGTTGCGGAAGCTGACGCTGAGCTGGCGGACCGGCGCCTCCTCGCCGGCGCGGGTGCGGAAGTCGCGGGGGAAGCGGCGCAGGTTGCCCGCCGAGGCGCCGCGCCAGCCGTAGATGGACTGGCAGGGGTCGCCGACGGCGGTGACCGGATGGCCGCCGCCGTAGAGCGAGCGCAGCAGGACGAGCTGGGCGTGGCTGGTGTCCTGGTATTCGTCGAGCAGGACCACGGAGTAGCGGGACCGTTCGATCTCGCCCACTTCCTTGTGGTTGGCGGCGATCCGGGCGGCCAGCGACATCTGGTCGCCGTAGTCGATGACCTCGCGGCGGCGCTTGAGCCGTTCGTACGCCTCCACCAGCGGCAGCAGCTGCTCCCTGGCCGCGTGCACGCCGACCGGCTTGCGCTGCGCCACGGTCGTGCGGCCGGGCAGCGCGGCCAGCCGGGCCTCCAGCCACTCCCCCACCCGCCGTACGTCGGCGGGCGCGCGCAGGTGCTCCGACAGCTCGCCGGCGAGTTCCAGCAGGGCGGCGGTGACCGAGGGCGGGCCCAGCTCGATCTTGTCCATCGGCCCGTCGTACAGGGCCACCACGCGCGAGGCGAGCTGCCACGACACCGCCGGGGTGACCAGGCGCATGGTGGGTTCGAGCGCCTCGCGCAGGGCGTGGTCGGTGACCAGGCGGGCGGCGTAGGCGTGGTAGGTGGAGACGGTCGGCTCGTTGTCGAGCGCGCCGGGCGCGACCAGGCCCGCCTCGGCGAGCCCGGCCAGGCGTTCCCTGACCCGGACGGCCAGCTCGGCCGCGGCCTTGCGGGTGAACGTCAGCCCCAGCACGTTCTCCGGTTTGACCAGGCCGTTGGCCACCAGCCAGACCACCCGCCCGGCCATCGTCTCGCTCTTGCCCGAGCCCGCCCCCGCCATGACGACCATCGGTTCGAGCGGCGCCTCGATGACCGCGGCCTGCTCGCTCGTCGGCGGCAGGATGCCGAGCTTGTCGGCCAGTTCGACCGGGTTCAGCACACCTGGCCCCCGTTGTCGTTGACCGGGCAGCTCGCCCGCGCCGCGCACGTGCGGCAGCCGTCGTTCACCTTGGCCTGGAAGAACGGGCCCGACATGCCCGTGGCGACGGTGTCGACCAGGTCGGCGGCCCAGCCGGGGTTCTTGTCGTCGGCCAGCGCGCCCTGCCGCTGCTCGGTGGCGGCGTTCTTGCCGGCCGCCTTGCCGAGCTGGACCAGCGCGGCGCCGCCGGGCTCGGTCATGCCGTGCCGGGCGAACGCGCCGAGCAGCGCGGCGAGCTGGTAGACGCCGAGCTGCGGATGGCGGTCGAGCTCGCCCGCCCTGGGCTTGGAGCCGCCGGTCTTCAGGTCGATGATCACCGCGCGGCCGTCGTCGTCGCGCTCGACCCGGTCGACCCGGCCCTTGATCTGCACGCCCTCGGAGACCGTGGCGACGAACGACTCCTCGATGGCGACCAGCTCGCGCGGGTTGTCCTTCTGCCAGCGCAGGAACTTGCCGATCATCTGCTCGGCGACCTGGCGCTGCTTGCGGTTGTACCAGACGCCGCCGAAGTCGAGCTCGTTCCAGACCTGGTCGAGCCGGTCGCCCAGGGCGTCCTCGCCGGGCAGGTCGGTGGCGGCCAGCATGGCCAGCGCGTGGATGACGTTGCCGAGGCCCTGGGCGGTGCTGGTGCCCGCGGCTCCGACCGCCGTCTCCAGGAGCCAGCGCAGGCCGCACTTGGTGAAGCTCTCGACCGCGGACGGGGAGATGTTGACGATGTTGTCCGGCCAGCTCAGCGGGCGGTCGTCGGTGATGGGGGTGAGGGCGTACCAGTCGTTGGGGTGGGCGCCCTGGACCCCGGCGGCGGCCAGGCGGGCGAGCTGCCGCGCGGCGCGCTGCCGGACCTTGGCCGGTTTGGTGGGGTCGGTCACCGCGCTGCGGAGGTCGGCCACCAGCGCCGACATGGTCAGCCAGCGCGCCCGGTCGTCGACCGTGGCCGACTCGACCTCGCCCGGCATCAGCTCCGACAGGAACCGGGAGGGCCGCTCGTCGGTGTCCTCGCCGCCGACCGCCGTGACCACCAGCCGCCGCCTGGCCCGCGTGGCCGCGACGTAGAACAGCCGCCGCTCCTCGGCCAGCAGCTTGGAGGCCAGCGACGCGGCGCTCGGCTCGGCGCCCTCGACCACCTCCACCAGGTCGTCGGCGCCCAGCAACGACCCGCGCAGCCGCAGGTCGGGCCAGACCCCCTCCTGGACGCCTGCCACGACCACGATGTCCCATTCGAGGCCCTTGGAGCGGTGGGCCGTCAGCACCCGCACGGCGTCGCCGTCGGGCGCGCGGTCGGCCAGCGTGTCGCCCGGGATCTCCTGGGCGGCCAGGTTGTCGAGAAACACCTCGGGGCCCGCCTTGGGCATGCGGTCGACGAACTTGGCGGCGTGGTCGAACAGCGCCACCACCGCGTCGAGGTCGCGGTCGGCCTGCGCGCCGCGGGAGCCGCCGGACAGGCTCTGCTCGGTCCAGCGCCCGCCCAGGCCGCTGGCGTGCCACACGGCCCACAGGAGGTCTTCGGCGGTGCCCTCCTGCGCGGCGGCCTCGCGGGCGGCGGCGAGCAGCTTGGCGACGCGTTCGGCGGGGAGGGCGACGTGCGGCTCGACGCGGGTGAGCTCGCGGGCGTCCTGGATCGCCGCCACCAGCAGCTCGCCGGACGACCGCGCCCCGGCCTTCCCGGCGACCGGCTCCTCCTCCGCGACCGGGTCCTCCTCGGCGGCCGGCTTCTCCGCAAGGGGTTCCTCCGCGGCCGGCTTCTCCTCGGCGGCGGGCTCCTTCTCGGTGGCCGGCCTCTCCTCGGCCGCGAGCGCCTCGTTCTCGGCTATCTTGAGCGCCCGGCGCAGGCGGCGTACGCCGATCATGTCCGTGCCGCCGAGCGGGCCGGTCAGCAGCTCCTCGGCCACCCCCTCGTCGAGCTGCGCCGGATCGAGCGCCACCCGCAACATCGTGAGCAGCGGCCGCACGCCCGGCTCCTGGGCGATCGGCACCTCGTCACCGGCGATCATCGTCGGCACCCCGGCGTTGACCAGCGCCCGCCGCAGCAGCGGCACCTGGCGCTTGGCCGAGCGCACCAGCACCGCCATGCGGTGCCAGGGCACCCCCTCGATCAGGTGCGCCCGCCGCAGCGTGTCGGCGACGATCGCGGCCTCCTGGCTGGTGCTGTCGGCCAGCAGGACGCGCACGTCACCGGGCTCGGCGCCGGCCGCCGGGACCAGGTCGCGGTGGCCGTGCCGCTGGTCGTGGTCGGGGGCCGGGGCGATCGGCAGGCGGGCGGCGACCCGGCGCGAGGCCTCCAGCAGGTCGGCCCCGCTCCTGCGGCACACGCGCAGCGCCACCACCGGCGCCTCGCGCCCGTCGAGCGTCCTGAACCGCTCGGGGAACTTCATGATCCCCTGGACGTCGGCGCCCCGGAACCCGTAGATCGACTGGTCGGGGTCGCCCACCGCGACGAGGTCGCGCCCGTCGCCGGCGAGCTGGTCGAGCAGGTACTCCTGGGCCGGGTCGGTGTCCTGGTACTCGTCGACGAACACCACGTCGTGGGCGGCCCGCTCGCGCTCGCGCACCTCGGGCCTGGTCAGCAGCGCCGAGGCGGCCCCGATCAGCTCGGCGTAGTCGTAGGTCTCCTCGGGGTCGAGGTCGAACCGGTCCTGGTAGCGCTCGTAGAACCGGCCGGTGGCGATCCAGTCGCTCCTGCCGTGCAGCCGGCCGAGCGCGACCAGCCGCTCGCCGTCGAGGCCGCGCTCGGCGGCCCTGGACAGGAAGTCGCGCACCTCCTCGGCGAAGCCGCGGGTCTTGAGCGCCTCGCGCAGCGACGGCGGCCAGTCGAGCGCGCCGTTCTCCAGCTCGCCGTGGAGCAGCCGGCGGATCTCCAGAAGCTGCTCGGGGCCGGTCAGCAGGCGCGGCGGCGCCTTGCCCTCCAGCACGGACTCGCGGCGCAGGAGCGCGTAGGCGTAGGAGTGGAAGGTCAGCGCCAGGGGCGAGCGGGTGGTGCGCCGCAGCCGGCCGGTGACGCGCTGGCGCAGCTCCTCGGCGGCCTTGCGGCTGAAGGTGAGGATGAGCACCCGTTCGGGGTCGGCCCCGCGCCGTTCGATACGCTCGACCACGCTCTCGACGATCGTCGTCGTCTTGCCCGTGCCGGGCCCCGCGAGGACGAGGAGCGGGCCGCTCCGGTGCTCGACCACGGCACGCTGGTGTTCATCCAGCACAGGAGGCTCGACAGGGCCTCCGCTGCCACGCCGCACCAACCGCCAGGTCTGACCACTCACAGCACTAGATTCCACCAGACCACACGGACAGATCGTGCCGACTTGCCCGCTCTCCCGCGCGATCCGCCTACGGTATCGAGGCAAATATCCGAATATCGTGCGACACGCCGAGGCCATAGTTTCGCCCTGGGCGTCGCGCTGCCTGCGGCGATGCGACGATCCGCACGATTGCCCCACACACGCAGCGTTGTCTCTTGTAACGTTGGGTTGATACCCGCGCCTTCGCTAGGGGGTTGGTCACATGCGCTGGCAGGTCCACTCCGAGACGTCGCTCTACGCCGACCAGTGGCTGGACATCCGGATCGCGGATGTGGAGTTGCCCGACGGGCGGCACCTCGATCACCGGCTGGTCCGCACCGCGCCGGCCGCGGGCGCGGTCGTCACCGACGACGCGGACCGGGTGTTGCTGATCTGGCGCCACCGCTTCATCACCGACAGCTGGGGCTGGGAGGTCCCGCTCGGCCAGGTCGACGAGGGCGAGATGCCGATGGCCGCGGCCGCCCGCGAGGTCGAGGAGGAGACCGGCTGGCGTCCGGGGCCGCTGCGCCCGCTGCTGTCGGTCCAGCCCACCAACGGCTTCACCGACAGCCTCAACCACATCTACCGGGCCGACGCGGCCACCCACATCGGACCGCCCAGCGACCCGTGGGAGGCCGAGCGCATCGAGTGGGTGCACCTGTCGAGCGTCCGGCGCCTGATCGAGGCCGGCGAGATCGTGTGCGCCACGACCCTGTCGGCGCTGCTCCTCCTGCTCGTCGAGCGCCTTCCTGCCGCGCCGCGCCCCCTCGGTCACGCGCCCGGCAAGCCCTTCATGCTGTCGGACCTGCCGATCGACCTGTGAGGCCGCGCCCTCAGGAGAACAGGTGGTCGACCACGCGGGCCGTCGCCTTGCCGTCGTCCTTGGGCGCGTACGTGGCCCGGAAGGCCTCGTAGCGGTCGGCGTACGCGGCGGCCACCTCGTCGATGGAGCGCAGCGCGTCGATCACCTCGGCCGACGTCGGCAGCACCGGGCCGGGCGCCTGCTCGGGCAGGTCGAGGTAGAGCCCCCGCTTGGAGGAGTACTTCGCCAGGTCGTAGCCGTAGAAGACGATGGGCCGGCCGGTGGCGGCGAAGTCGAACATGACCGAGGAGTAGTCGGTCACGAGGACGTCGGTGACCAGCAGCAGATCCGCCATGTCCGGATAAGTCGTGACGTCGTGGGCGATGTCGGGGACGGCGGGCATGGCCTGCATCGGATGGGCGCGTACCAGGATCTCGTGGTCGGCGCCCAGGGCCTCGCGGGCCTTGGCCAGGTCGAGCTTGACCATGGCGTTCTTGCGGTCGTAGTCGCGCCAGGTCGGCGCGTAGAGCACCACCCGCTTGCCCTCGGCCAGCCCGAGCCGCTCGCGGACCGCGGCGGCCCTGACCTCGCGCTCGGGCGAGTTGAGCACGTCGTTCCTGGGCAGGCCGCTCTCCAGGATCTCGCCCTTGTAGCCGAAGGCCCGGCGCAGCACCGTGGTGGCCCACGGCGACTGCGACAGCAGCAGGTCCCAGCCGCGCACCTCGGCCGCCTGCCGGTACCAGATCGGTGGACGGGGGTCGCGGGCCATGTGCGGCTGGTCGTTGCCGATGCGCTTGGCCGGGGTGCCGTGCCAGGTCTGCAGCACGACCTGGTCCTCGCGGGCGCGGAACCAGGCGGGCAGGAACGAGTTGGTGACGATGTGACTGGAGCGGGCCAGCGCGGCGTGGTGCTCGCGGCTGCCCGCCCGGACCGCCCGCGCGCCGCCCGGCGGCACGAACGCGGCGTCCTTGACGATCCAGATGTGCTCGCGGTCGTCGCCCCTGCGCAGCCGCTCCTCGTAGATGGCGCGCACGCTGTCGGCGTAGAGCCGGCCGTCGTTGACGACGTAGACGGTCGCGTCGTGCAGCGGCTCGGTGCGCTGGGCCGGGTAGAAGACGCGGCGCAGCACGTGGGTGCCGGCCACGCCCCGCTCGTCGTTGGGACGACCCTCCTCGACCGTGATCACCGGCACGTCGAACCGGGTGGAGATCATCCGGTACGCCCGGCCGTCGACCGTACGCGGATCCTCGTCGAGCCCCGGCAGGGCGGCGTGGTCCATCCGGAACGGCACGATCTCGCCCGACGGATGCCGGAAGGACATGTTCCAGGTGCCCGAGGCCAGCGGCACGGACTCGCCGAAGCGGTCCATGGACGAGGGCGTCACCCGGACGGAGAAGTCGTCGCCCGACCGCTCCATGGGCAGCGAGTACGACAGCCCGGACCGGTGGCGCAACGTCAGCACCCGGGGGCCGGGCGCGTCGGGGTAGTCGCCGCGCAGGACCAGCGTGGAGCCCTCCCAGACGGCGGAGGTGATCACCGGGCGGATGCGGTGGGCGGAGACCACGACGCGGTCGCGCCGGTCGCCGAGCACGGTGATCTCCCGGTCGCCCACCGGAGTGCGCGTCTCGACCAGGTCGGCGAGCATGACGGAGGCCGCCGGGTCGCCCTTGGGCTCGACCCACAGCCGCCGGCCGTCCTTCTCCTGGAGCAGCGCGGGCACGGCGAGCCCGATCGACACCTCGGTGCCGCCGCCGGACGGCGTGAAGTCGGCGGCGATGCGGTGGCCGCCCAGCCTGGCGTGGCCCTTGGTCACGCTGCGGCCGGGCAGGAAGATCTTGAGGTCGAGGCGTTCGTCCTGGACGGACACGCCGGTGAGCTCGGCCCTGTTGGGCTGGAGCACGACCTGCAACGCGCGGTCGGACGTCCAGACCGGACGCACCCACCAGCCGGGCTTCAGCTTGAGGCCGGCCGGACGCTCGGGCCGGCCGATGGCAGAGCCGCGCAGCAGGCCGGTCGCCCGCGCGCCACGGCTCCAGAAGACGATCTCGGCCCGCCAGGTCGTCGCGTCGGGCACCCCCGGACGGTGGCGCAACCGCCGCCGCACGGCGTGCACCATGCCGCGCACGGCCCCGCGCCAGCGCAGCGGCCACGGGCTCAGCTCGGCGGTGAAGCCGGACCAGTCGTAGTTGCAGCCGGGCTCGCGCGCGCCGTGGGTGGCCTCGGGGGCGAGCACCCGCTTGGTGCGCATGCGGATCGGCGGCAGCCAGCGCGGCCCGCGCAGCACCACGGTCGCCCAGTTGAACCTGCGGCTGCGCACCGACAGCCCGGCCAGGTAGGCGAAGCCGGTGACGCGCAGCCTGCCGTCGACCCACACGATGTCGTCGATGTGGGTCACCGGCACCATGTCGGCGCGGCGCAGCCGGTAGAGGCCGGGCGGCAGCTCGTCGCGGAAGGGCAGGTCGGCGTACCAGCTCAGGCCCTTGCGGATGCGCTTGGACGGCTCGGCCGCCGCGGTGACGACCTTGACCAGCGTCTCGCCGTCGACCAGCTCGTCGTCGGGACGGTGCTCGATCAGGTGGCAGATGACGCGGCGGGCGACGGGCAGGTCGCGCTTGACCTCCGCGGCCACGCCGGCCAGGTAGGGGCGGATCAGGGTGAGCAGCTCGCGGCGCCGGGCCGGGCCGCGCTTGACCGCGAGGTCGATGCGCGACCCCAGAGGCCCGCTGAGCACCTCGGTGTCGAACGCCGCGTCGCGGCCGCCGGGCCCGACGGCACGCATGACCGCCTCAAGAGGCTCGCCACGATCACAGAGATCCTGGACGACCTTGAGGCGGTCGGCGAGCGTGTCGCCGCTGTGGCGCTGGGCTGTGACGCCGGTGGCCATCGTGGAGGCACCGCCTTTCGGGCCTGTCAGTGTTCAGCCCATGGTAATGGGAGTCACATGTCACAGAATCGCCTCAACAGCGAAACCGCAGGTCAGGACCCTTACTGAAAATCGGCTGAACGCCCGTCCCAGCGCGCCCTGCTCATGTCCACCCGTTCGCCGCGCAGCGGGGTGCCCTCCTCGCGCCAGTGGGCCAGGCATCGTCGCAGGTGGTCGGGGGCGGCGCCGCTGCCGTCGGCGTGCACCACCCGCCACCACGGAACGCCGCCGCCCCAGGTGGACATCACCTTGCCCACCTGGCGGGGGCCGCCCTCGCCCAGGTATTCGGCGATGTCGCCGTAGGCCATGACCTTGCCGGGCGGGATGCGTTCGACCAGGTCGAGCACCCGCTCGGCGAAGGGGTTCAGGGGGTCCATGCGGCCGGGCCCGCGTCGATGATCTCGTCGAACTTGCCGATCTCCATCACCGTGCCGCCGGACAGGACCTCGATCACGCCGTCGCGCAGCGCGTAGAGCTCGCCGTCCTCGCCCACCAGGCGGGCGCCGAGTGCGGCCGACAGCCGCAGGAGCTGGGCCACCTGCCAGTCGGAGCCGGGCTCGCCCACGACCTGGCCCTGCCAGCGCGCCACCGCGTGCCGGCCGCCGTCGTGGCCGGCCACGATCTCCTCAGATCCGCGCAGCTCGAAACCGGCCGGCGCGATGGCCTTCGCGAGCTCCGCGAAGGCGAGTGGCGACTCGCGCACCACCCGCAGCTCGTATCCCATGACGCGCGACCATAGCGGATCTTTACCGTCCACGCGGGCGAAGTACGAGCGGTTCATCACTCCTTGCGCTGATTGAGAACGATGATCGCCCCGCAGAACGTCACCAGCGCGACCAGCACACCCCCTCCATACAGCCACAACCGCCACGGATCGGCCCCCGGACGGGTCGGCACCGGTGAGTCCTCGCCCCGGCCGAAGTGCTCCTTTCCGGGCGCGGTCACGCTGCGCCGCTGACCGGCCAGACGCTCGGCGGCGTTGAGCGCGGCCCCGGCGTCCACCACGCCGAACCCGGTGTTGTCGTCGTAGCCCGCGGCCGGACGGCCCCGCGCGCTGGAGGCCAGCGCCTGGGCCACCTGCTCGGGCGGCAGGCCGGGGAAGCGCGACTTGATCAGCGCGGCCACGCCGGCCACGAGCGCGGCGGCCGAGCTGGTGCCGTCGGACAGCTCGTACCCGCTGGGCCGCTTGACGACGGGCACCTGCACGCCGGGCGCGCCGACGAGGACCGACAGGTTGTCGCTGCTGAACGTGGCCTTCCTGCCCTGCTTGTCGGTCGCGCCGACGCCGATCACGCCCGAGTAGCCGGCCGGGAAACTCCAGAACGAGGTGCCCTTCTCCTTGGCGTAGGGCGTCTGGCCGTCGTTGCCGACGGCGGCCACCAGCACCACGCCCTTGCTCAGCGCGTACGACACCGCCTCCCGCTCGGACCTGACCGGCCCGTAGGAGCCGATCGACATGCTGACGACCTGGGCGCCGTGGTTGGCGGCGTAGCGCAGGGCGCGGGCCAGCGAGCTCTCGGGCGACTGGAGGTCCGTGGGCGGCAGCAGGTCGAAGGCCGGCTCGTCGTCGGTGGCCAGGGGCAGCGACAGGATGCGCGCCCCGGGCGCGACGCCGATCAGCCCGCCGCCCGCGCCGGAACCGGCGATCAGCGCGGCCATGGCGGTGCCGTGCCGCCCCGGGCTGACCTCGCGGGCCACCGTGCCCGAGCTCATGTCCGGACCGATCGTGACGCGGCCCTTCAGCTCCTTGATCCCGGCGTCCACCGCGCTGTCCACGACGGCGACCGTGACGCCCTCGCCCTTGGTCACGTTCCACGCCTGCTCGACGTTGAGCGCGTCCAGCACCCATTGCTGCTGGTCCCTGACCGGGGCGGCCGTGGGCCCGAGGAGGACGAGCAACGTGGCCGCGAGCGCGCGTACGGCGGTCAGCACACGTTCCCCTGGGTGCACGGCGGGACCTTGGGCGGGTCCGCCAGGAAATAGGCGATCTGGTTGCCGACCGACTTGGCCGCCGGCCAGAGCTCGCTGTGCAGGATCTCCTCCGGGGGGATGGCGGCCCTGGTGCGCCCGTCGGCGTACCCGGCGGTGGAGAAGACGATGTACGGCCCGGCGCCCACCCAGCCGGTGCGCTGGCGCTGCTCGGCGCCGAAACGTTCGGTCACGGTGCCGGGGAAGGCCACGGGCAGCACGCCCACCCGGTCGTCCTGGCCCAGCTGCTCGCCCGCCGACACCCTGGACTCCTCGTCCTTCAGCACGGCCACGCCGACGGTGATGACGAAGGTGGAGGTCTGGTCGACGTACGTGGCGCGCAGCAGCGTGACGCACCCGTGGCTGTCGAGGACCCCGGCGACGGAGGCGTCCACGCCCTTGCCGCACTCGGTCTCGGGGGCGATGCCGACCCGCCTGGCATACTGCTGGGCGCGGTCGAGGCCGAGGTACTTGACCTCCTCGGGGAAGACGCCCGTGGCCGGCCACGCCTGCCAGCGCCGGGCGATCTCCTCCTGCTTGTACTGGTTCTGCTCGGCCAGGGTCAGCGGGCGCGAGCGCGTCTCGTTGAGCAGCCCGATCGTGCCCAGCAGCACCACGAGGGCCGACACGGCCACGACCGCGCCGACCAGCACGACGAAGATGCGCCGAAAGCGCACGCCCTGCTGGAGGGCCGCCAGCTCGGCGCGTTCCCTGGCCGCGGTGCGCGTGCGGGAGTTCGCCGCCGGCCAGGCGCGCACGCGTGAGCGGCGGCCGGTCGACGCCCCGAGCGGGTTGCTGCGTCCCGATGTGGCCTCGCCGGCGCGCGGTAGCCCTGAGGTCGACCTACGTGCCTTCACCACCCTGGCCTCGTTCCCGCGTTCGGTCGGTGTCTATTTCGTCCCCGTTAGCAGGCGGATCATGCGTCGTGTGTGCCGTGGTCCCGTCGTACGCGTCTGACCAGGAGGAAGATGACCGCCAGCGAGGCCAGCGCCCCGCCGGCGGCGACGGCGGCGACGGCCGCGTAGATCGTCACGCGCCGGTGGTCCCTCGTGGTGACCCTGATGGGCCCGGCCGGGCCGCCCGCCAGGGGCCGGGCGGGGTCCTGGGCCTGCGGGCCGGTCGCGGTCTCGGTGTGGGTGGCCAGGCGGGCGGCCTCGGCCAGGGCCCTGCGGGCGTTGACGACGCCGAAGCCGGTGCCGGTGTCGTAGCCGCCGGGCGGGCGGTCGTCGGCGCTGTCGGCGAGCGCCTGGACGACCAAGGGCGGCGACATCCGCGGATATCTCGCCTTGATGAGGGCGGCGACCCCTGAGACGAGCGCGGTCGCCTGCGAGGTGCCCCGGCCGACCCAGTACTCGTCGCCCGGCCCCGCGCCCATGATGTCCACGCCCGGCGCGGCCACCAGCACCGAGGAGTTCCAGTTGGAGAACGTGGCCCGGCGCAGCCGCCGGTCGGTCGCCCCCACCGACACCACGCCGGGGAAGGACGCCGGGTAGGAGTAGGGCGCGAAGTCGCCGGCGGTCTTCCTGTCGCCGTCGTTGCCGGCCGCGGCCACCAGCACGACGCCCCTGGAGATGGCGTACCGGATGGCCGCCCGTTCCTCCCGGGTCGCGAGCTCCTTGGAGATCGACATGTTGACGACGTCCGCGCCCTGGTCGACCGCGTAGCGGATGCCCCTGGCCACGACGTCCTCGAAGCGCTCGGCCGAGTTGAAGGCGCCGAACCCCGGCTCCTCGTCCTCCAGGATGACCCGTACCGACAGGACGCCGGCCTCGGGCGCGACGCCGATGACGCCCTTCCTGCCGCCCGGCCCGTGGCCGTGCCCGGCGATCAGGGAGGCCATGTACGTGCCGTGCAGCCGCGGCGGCGCGACGCCCGGCGGGTTCGCGCCCGCGGTGAAGTCGCGGCCCACGGTCACCGAGCCGGCCAGGTCGCGGTGGGCCGGATCGACCCCGGAGTCGAGCACGGCCACCATGACCCCCGAGCCCTTGGTGACGCGCCAGGCCGCGGGCAGGTCGAGCGTCTGGATCACGGCCCGCTGGCCGTGGCGCACGTCGTCGTCGGCGTGGGCGGGCAGGGCTGCCGGAAGAATGGCGAGAAGGACCGCGGGGGCGGCGGACAGCGCCTTCGCGGCGCGCCGGCTCAGCACCGCCATCCCTCGGCCGCGCAGTCGGGCATCCGGGGCGTGCTGAGGTCGAGCAGCACGCGTTCGGACAGCTCGGCGGCGAAGGCGAAGATCGCCGGACGGGACTCGCCGGACGTGGTCGCGGGCCGCCCGTCCACCTGGCCCGCCGTGGTCAGCACGACGTACGGCCCCGCCTGGCGCACCGAACCGGCCTGCCGCATGGAGGGGGTGAAGCGTTCGGCGACCGTGCCCGTGAAGCTCAGCGGCAGCAGCCCCGGCACGGGCTTGCCGTTGTCGGCGAACGCGCTCCTGGCCCGGACCGCGCGTGCCTCGTCGGGCAGCGCCACCACGCCCACGGTGACGAGCACGCCGCGCAGCGCGTCGATGTAGGTGGCCCGCAGCACGCCCCTGCATCCCGCCTCGCGCAACGTCCTGACCGCCTTCGCGTCGACGGACCCGGCGCCGCAGCCGGTGTGCGGCGAGATGCCGATGCGCTCGGCCCGCTCCTGCCCGCCCTGCTCGGCCGCGTACGGCAGAGCCGCGGGGAAGACGCGCCCGGCGGGCCACGCGCGCCAGCGTTCGGCGACCTCGCGCGTGGCGGCGGCGCGCAGCTCGGCCGCGCTCGGGCCGCGGGTCAGCTCGGTGCCCGCCGCGCTCCCGGCCACCCCGGCGGCCACCGCGCAGACCAGGGTCAGCGCGGAGGACACCACCAGGGTGGGCCAGGGGCGGGCGTGGTTCACGACACCGACCTTAAGCGCCTCGGCGGGAGGTTCCCCGGAAAACGCCTCAGTAGCTGGGCAGGCTGGGGTCGACCGTCTTGACCCAGCTCAGCACCCCGCCGCCGACGTGCACCGCGTCGGCGAAGCCCGCGTTCTTGACGATCGCGAGGGCCTCGGCCGAGCGCGCGCCCGACTTGCAGTGGAGCACGATGCGCTTGTCCTGGGGCAGCCTCTCCAGGGCCGAGCCGTTGAGGAACTCGCCCTTGGGGATCAGCGTGGCGCCCGGGATGGAGACGATCTCGTACTCGTTGGGCTCGCGGACGTCGACCACGTAGATGTTGTCGCCCTTGTCCATCATGGACTTGAGCTCCTGCGCGGTGATCGTGGAGCCGCTGGCGGCCTGCGCGGCCTCGTCGGAGATCGCGCCGCAGAACGCCTCGTAGTCCTCCAGCAGCTCGGTGACCGTCGGGTTCTTGCCGCACAGCACGCACTCGGGGTCCTTGCGGACCTTGACGTCCCGGTACTTCATCTCCAGGGCGTCGTAGATCATCAGCCGGCCGACGAGCGGGTCGCCGATGCCCGTCAGCAGCTTGATGGCCTCGTTGACCTGGATCGAGCCGATCGACGCGCACAGCACGCCGAGCACGCCGCCCTCGGCGCACGACGGCACCATGCCGGGAGGCGGGGGCTCGGGGTAGAGGCAGCGGTAGCAGGGGCCGTGCTCGGCCCAGAACACGCTGGCCTGGCCGTCGAAGCGGTAGATCGAGCCCCAGACGTACGGCTTGCCGAGCAGCACCGCGGCGTCGTTCACCATGTAGCGGGTGGCGAAGTTGTCCGTGCCGTCGACGATGAGGTCGTAGCCGGAGAAGATCTCCATGACGTTCTCGGTGGTCAGGGCCGCGTTGTGGACGACGACCTCGACCAGGGGGTTGATCTCGCGGACCGACGCCGCGGCGCTCTCGGCCTTCAGCCTGCCCACGTCGGACTGGCCGTGGATGATCTGGCGCTGCAGGTTGGACTCATCGACGACGTCGAAGTCGATGATGCCGAGGGTGCCGACGCCCGCCGCGGCCAGGTACATCAGGGCGGGCGAGCCCAGGCCGCCGGCGCCCACGCACAGCACCTTGGCGTTCTTCAGCCGCTTCTGCCCGGCCATCCCGACATCGGGGATGATCAGGTGGCGCGAGTAGCGGCGCACTTCGTCTACGGTCAGCTCTGTGGCCGGCTCGACCAGCGGTGGCAACGACACGTTCTACGCTCCCGTTTCAGGGGGTCACATCTCTAGCTGAAACCTACTCGGCGAGTGGGGCATTCCCCAATCTCGTCTCACCGATCAGACGGCGTGCCTCCGCCGCCACCACGCGGGGCATCTCCATCATCGCCACGTGCCCCGCCGTCGGCAGCAGCACGAGCCTGACCTGCCGGAACGTACGGGCCGCCTTCGCCGCCATGGCCGGGCGCACCAGGCGGTCGTGCCGACCGTGGACGATGAGCGTCGGGGCCTCCACCTTGGCCGCCTGGCGCCACAGGTTGTCCTCGCCCCGCCGGAAGTACTCGGCCACGATGCCCCGCGCCGAGCCGATCATGGCCTCCCCCGCGTACGGGACGTCGTCGCGCCGGCGCTGCTCCTCCACGGCGTCGGCCAGGCGTACCGGGTGGACGGCGTTCATGTTCGCCCAGACCATGGCGAAGGAGGCGTTGATGCGCTGCTCGGCGGGGAGCAGGCGCAGCTTGTCGGCGAACCACTCGCCCACCCTCGGGACGGCGGCGGCGGCCACGCGGACCGGGCCGTACCGGGGAAGCAGGTCGGGCAGGGCGGGCGAGACGAGGGTGAGCGAGCGGACCAGGTCGGGCCTGGTCGCGGCGACGCGCACCGCCACCGCGCCGCCCAGCGAGTTGCCGAACAGGTGGGCCGGGCCGGTGTGCTCCATCAGCCCGATCACCGCCGCGGCGTGGCCGGCCACCGTGTAGTCGCCGTCCGGCGGCGCCGGGGAGAAGCCCGCGCCGGGCAGGTCGAGGGCGTGGCCGGTGACGGTGTCCTTGAGCTCGTCCATGAGGTCGGTCCAGTTGGTGGCCGAACCCGCCAGCCCGTGGACGAACACGGCCTGCTCGGCCGGGCCGCCGTCGGGGGTGGATCGCACGTGCACCGGGCCGATCATGCGTCCCGGCCAGTGAGGGACCGGCTCCACCGCTGTCATACGTCCTCCTTGTCGCTCTTCCACGATAACCAGCGCGCTCAGGCCGGGTCTGCATTCCGTACAGACGCCACCTTCGCCGACCTATCAGAGCAGCAGTGGACATACGGGGCACACAGGGGGTCGCACCGACGGGCAGACATGGGACAGGCCCGACATTTCCGCTCATAGCTGTCTAATGGATCTCTTGGGGGCTTAAGTGTGCGGCAAAAGCTGTCTGTCCCCGTTTACCAGGTTCGATACGGGTAACCATGAGGAACGGATACAGTGCGCAACCTACCGGACACTCCTGGTTAGCGGCCGGAAAGTCGTGGTCACTGGAAATCCATCGGGAAGGCGTAAAGGCATTTCCCGAACGATCCCGACGACAGCATCGTCCAACATTTCTCAGCCTGGCGCACAGGTGTGCCGGCGAGCATTTCCTGCGAGCCGTAGATACCCGCATGGCCGCCGCCTTCCGGCGTATACGGCCATGCCGTCATTTCCCGAGAAAAGCACGGCCGGCGCTGTCGGAACCCGATGTGATGGGCACTCCGCCATATGTACATAATCGGACATATCATGGCATTTCATTCGATAGAGCTGTAATGCAAGCAATAAGATTGCTAATGCATAGCAAAATAGGGCCACTCCTGTTTGCTGTAGCTCTGTCTCGGAAATGACATTTCACGGATGGCTCATCAGCTAGTCGTTCAAGACCTGGTTCCCGGCCTCTCGGGAACGTCGAGAACGGGGCAACCAATCCTTTAGGGGGAAAACGCAATGCCCAAGCTCAAAAGTGTTATCGCAGGTCTGGCCGTCAGCACCGCGCTGACCGGCGGCGTGGTCAGCCTGGGCGCGACGACCACCGCCAACGCCAGCACCGCCAACAACGTCACCAGCCCGACGACCCTCAGCTGGGGCGATGGGGACGGTCACGGCTGGTGGCACCGTCGCCACCACCGCTGCAACCGCAACCGCCACGGCTGGGGCGGCGGCTGGGGCGGCGGCGGCTGGGGCTGGGGCGGCGGCTGGGGTGGCGGCTGGCGCCGGCACCACCGCGGCGGCGGCGTCTGCGTCAAGATCTTCAACGAGAACACGAACGACAACACCGAGACGAGGACCAGCAACGAGCTGCGCGAGGACCACCGGGCGCGCGGCGACCGCGACGACTGATCGCGGGGGAATGGTGCCCGTAATCCATGGATGGTCGCTCTTCACGGCGAAGTGAATCCGACCGGCGAGTACTGGGCTCTCAGGAAGTGACCGCACCCGGACCTTGCGGTCCTGCCTGAGAATCCATTCTCCTCTGTCACCGCGGCAATTCCCGGTGAGGGCTCCACTGGCATTCTGCCGGTGGGGCCCTCACTGCGTTCCACCGGCATTCCGCCGGTGGGTCCTCACTGCGTTCCACTGGCATTCTGCCGGTGGAGCCCTCACCGCGTTCTCTCTTGAATGCGGGATCCCTCTTCCCCCTGATACTGGACCCATGACCCCTGGCAGTCCGAAATGTCCGATTATGCACCATGATGCTCCATAGTGTCGGACAAGAGAGGACAATGTCCGTTTGTGGGGCATTCGGACGGATATATCCCTGGC
>NZ_JBFAOM010000057.1:0-55634 GCF_040675235.1 Nonomuraea sp. NPDC049637 | reverse complement strand
CCCTGGCAAAGTGACGGAGGAACAATGCTCTTCACTCTTGGACCTGACGGCCCGGCGCTCTCCCGACTCGGCCTCGGCTGCATGAGCATGACCGGAACCTACGGCCCCGCCGACCCGCACGAGGCCTCAGCCACCCTGCTGGAGGCCCTCGATTCGGGCGTCACCATGTTCGACACCGGCGACTTCTACGGTGACGGAGCGAACGAGGAGCTTCTCGGCCAGACCCTCGCACCGCACCGCGACCGCGTCGTGCTGGCCACCAAGACCGGAGTCCGCCGCACCGCCGAGGGCCTGGTCCCAGCCGGCTCACCAGGCGATCTGCGGCGGGCCTGCGAAGCGTCATTGCGCCGGCTGCGCACCGATCACATCGACCTGTACTACCTCGCCCGCATCGACCCCGCCGTCCCCGTCGAGGAGTCCGTCGGTGCCCTGGCCGACCTGGTCGCCCAGGGCAAGGTGGGCCACATCGGCCTGTCCGAAGTCTCGGCCGACACCCTCCGCCGCGCCCATGCCATCCATCCGATCAGCGCCGTCCAGACCGAGTACTCACTGTGGGAACGCCATGTCGAACACGACATCCTGCCCACGATCCGCAGTCTCGGCGCCACCCTGATCGCCTACAGCCCTCTTGGCCGCGGCCTGCTCACCGGGGCCGTCCGCGCCACCACGCGCTACGAACCCGGCGACTTCCGCGCCACCGCCCCCCGCTACAACGGCGACGACCTCAAGGCCAACCTGACCATCGTCGACGCCATCACCCACCTCGCCGCCACCAAAAGCGCCACCCCCGCCCAGATCGCCCTCGCCTGGCTCCTCACCCGCGGCAACGACGTCATCCCCATCCCCGGCAGCTCCCGCCGCCCCCACCTGCGCGACAACCTGGCCGCCCTCGACCTGCACCTGACCGCCGCCGACCTCGCCGCCATCGACGTCGCCGTCCCCGACACCGGGGCCCAGGGTGCCCGATACAGCGACCACGGCATCGCCCTGATCGACCAGTGAAGAGAGAAGCACCGACGAACCCAGCCATGCACGATCACCGCTCAGAACGATGTCGCAGGCCTTGCGCTCACTGTCCTCGCGACGATCGCCACGTACGTCGACCGCGACGCCACCCACCCGCTGGCCGATCACATCTTCTATCGGCCCTAAGGGACAGGAGAAGCCATGTTTGACGACCTTGACCTTTCATCGTTGGCCCGTCGCCCCGGCGTGAAGTGGAGCCGGGCCGAGCCGGGTGTGCTGCCGGCCTGGATCGCGGAGATGGACTTCCCGCCGGCCCCCGCCGTGCAGGAGGCCCTCCTGCGGTGTGTGCAGGAGGACCTGGGATACCCCTCGTGGGACGGGCGCCCCGAGCAGATCCCCCTGCGGGCCGCCTTCGCCGAGCGTATGCGCGAACGCCACGGCTGGGTGCTCGACCCCGGCCACGTCCGGGAGTTCACCGATATCAACCAGGGGCTCCAGGCCGTCCTGCGCGTTGCCACGCGCCCCGGCGACGGCGTCGCCCTGCACACTCCGGCGTATCCGCCCTTCCTGGAAACGGTGACGGGCATGGAGCGGCGCCTGTACCCCGTCCCGTATCTCCTTCAGGACGAAGGCTGGGTCTTCGACGCCGAGCGGCTCGACCGGGAGCTGGCCGATGGCGGCTGCCGGGTGCTGCTGCTGGTGAACCCGCACAACCCGACCGGGCGCGTGCTGCGCCGCCAGGAGCTGGTGACGGTCGCCGAACTGGTCCGGCGCCACGACCTGCTGGTCATCTCCGACGAGATCCATGCCGACCTGGTGCACAGCCCGTACCGGCACATCCCCTTTGCCTCCCTGTCGTCCGAGGCGGCCGCCCGGACAGTGACTCTGACCTCCGCGACCAAGGCGTTCAACGTGCCGGGGGTGCGCTGCGCCGTCGCGCACATCGGCGCGGCCGACGTGCGAGCGGCCCTTTCGCACCCGACCCATCTGTACGGCGAGCCCAACACCTTCGGCGTAGCCGCCACCTTGGCAGCCTGGCAGGACGGTGACTCCTGGCTGTCACAGCTGCGGCCGGTCCTGGACCGGAACGCCGCGCTGGTGCATGAGGGGCTGCCGCGCGGCATCGGATACCGCGTCCCGGAGGCCGGCTTTCTCGCCTGGCTGGACTGCCGCGCCCTCGATCTCCCCACCGACCCGCACACATTCTTTCTGGACAAGGCCCGTGTCCTGCTGAATGACGGCCGGACCTTCGGTCCCGGCGGCGAGGGCTTCGTCAGGCTCAACTTCGGTACGTCACCGGACCTCCTGCGGGACATCCTGGGCCGTATGCGCGAGGCCGTGGGCTGACCGCGCCCTCCGGGCGAGCCGGCCGCGGACCCCCACGCGAGTCGTCATCGGTCTCGCGGGCGGGGCGATCCGCTGCCCGCCGTGCGCGAGCGCCGCTCCGTCACCGTGACCTGCCCCTCGCACCCGATGGTGGACTCTCTCTTCGAACAGCTGGGCGGAGCGCTCCCTGTCACGGACGAGGGCGTCTTCAACGTCTTCTCCGCACTGACCGGGACGCTCACCGCCTACCTCGCCGCGCTCACCTCGTGGGCCACCGGCCATGACTTGCCCCCGACGCCGCCGACCGGCATGTGCGCGATCATCCCCACCGGCAAACGCAAGGGCCAGAACCCATCCATCGCCAGGATCTACCGGGCGCTGGCCGAGCACGCCAAGCGGGAGGCGTACCCGGAAGCTGTCGAACAGGCCCGAGACGGCGCGCTTCACGGGGGACGCCGCGGTCCGGCGCCGCGCCCGGTCCGGTGACTCCTGCCGAAACGCCCCCGCCCTTTTCCCCTTGTAGCGGTTGGCGGAACCGCCGGCCAACACACAGCGCCCCAGCCCGCCTGAGGCGGACCGGGCGTTGTCGTGTGCGGAGTCAGGTGTGGGTGTGGTCCAGCCGCAGTGCACGTTGTTGAGCTTGACGCTCGTCCATGACGGCGAGTTACCCTCGACATCGAGGCACTGGCCGGGTGCTGAGATGCACACCGACCCGGCGTAGTACTTGTAGTCTCCGGCGTCGCTGGACTTCCTGCTGCCGTCGCCCCGGGAGATCACGACGCCCTTCCATCTGGTGTTGGCGTAGGGGCCGTCGCCGTAGGAAATGCAGGCCATCGTCCCGGCCCATCTGATGGGCCGCGTGGCCTTCACTTCCCGCATGCTCGCCATGTGCGCCGCGCCGTGCGGTGCCTTCCTCGGCAGCTGGCTGGCCACCTCGTATGACCTGCACACTCCGCTCTACGCCGTCGCCGGCCTCCTGCTCCCCATGACCGTCGTCACCGCGTCCATGACCACCAACCGCGGCGTCGAGACCGCACTGCGCAACGCCCGCCCCAAGCCGACCAGCACCCGCCGACGAGAGCACCCTGCGCACCACGTCCAGGTGACGGGCTCCTGGCGCGTTCCCGACGACCGGTCGGAGTTATGCCGCCGCGTCGTCGATGCCGAGGGTGACCGCCAGGTCGTGCAGGCACTCTTCGAAGACGGGCTCCATGTCGGTGTAGGCGAAGTCCAGTTGGTGCAGGACTTCCATGCACAGCAGGCCGTACAGCCTGATCCAGCACGACAGGAAGACGTGTGCGGCCTCGGGCGGCAGTAGCCCGTCGATGGCGGTGGAGTAGGCGGTCAACTGCTCGCGCAGGGAGGCGGGCAGGTCGGCCAGGTCGGGCACCGGGAACGGCCGTGTTCGCCACAGCTCGACCGTCAGGTCGAGCAGGACCTGCTCGAAACGCAGGGCGGCCTGGTGACGCACCGAGCCGGCACCGCGGTTCGGCGCGGCGATGGGGCTGGCGAAGATCCAGCCGAACTCGGCGGGATGGGCGACGGCCCAGGCGCGCATGGCCCGGCAGACGGCCAGCAGGCGGTCGCCGGACGGCGCGCCGGCGCGGGCGTCGCGGGCCTGCTCCATGACGGCGGCCAGCTCGCGGAAGAAGTCCGCGGTCACCGCGCCGACCAGCTCGTCGTGGCCGGCGTAATAGTGGTAGAGAGCCGGACCGCTCATGCCGACCTGCCGGGCGACCGCGTTGATGGTCACCGCGGCTGATCCCTGCTCGACCAGCAGCCTGCGCGCGGCCGCGTGAATCTCCTCCAGGGTGGCCTGGCGCAGCCGTTCCCGCCTGCTGGTGTCTGCGGACATCATCACCTCTCTTGTCATTCCGTTGACATCTTAGGGCATCTATGTTTCCTTAATGGCTCTAAATAATCTAGAGCCTGTAAGGAGCGATATGTGGTGGATCCTTCTCGCGGTGATGGTGCTGATCGCGGCCGTGTGGTGGCGGATGTCCAGATCCGCTCACGTCCGGCGACGCAAGGACTCCTGACATGGCCCGCCCGATACGCGACCGCTTGTCCGGCAAGTACGCCATGGAGGCGACCGTCACCGTCGCCGAGCAGGTCAACCCGGCCATGCGCCGGATCCGGCTGGAAACCGACCAGCCTGTCGCCTTCCCCTACACGCCTGGCCAGCACGTCAGAATCCAGCTGCGGGACCCGCTGTCGGTGTCGGGCATCCTGCGTCCGGCCGAGACGCTGCGTACATACACGATCTGGGACCTCGCCCCCGACAGGAAGGCGATCGAACTGCGCGTCCACCTGTACGCGGGCGACGGCATCGGACTGCAGTGGGCACAGGCCGCGCGGCCCGGGAACCGCGTGACCTTCTGGTGGCCGCAAGCCGACTTCTTCATCCGCGACGCCGGCTACCACGTGTTCATCGGCGAGGAGACCGCCGGCGCCGCCTTCTGGCCGATGATCAGAGCACTGGGAGCCCCGGCCCAGGTGTACGGCGTCCTGGAGAGCGAGACCCCCGAGCACGACCTAGCCATGCCCGGGACGCCGCCGCTGCGCCGCGTCCACCGCCACGGCGCCCCCGCCGTCGCCTCCCCGGTGCTGCTCGCCGCCGTGGCCGAGCTCGACCTGCCGGGCAACGCCGGAGCCGCCTACGTGGCCGGCGAGGCCAGAACCTGCCAGCTGGTGCGCGACTTCCTGATACGCGAACGCAACTGGCCCCGAGCCTCGATCAAGACCAAGCCGTTCTGGGCCCCGGGCAAGCGCGGCCTGCACTGACCCTCAAGGAGACCTGAACATGAAAGTGACCATCGTAGGAGGCGGCATCGGCGGGCTCGCCACGGCCGTCGCCTTCCAACGGCGCGGCTGGCAGGTGGAGGTCCTCGAACGCGCCGCCGAGTTCACCGAGGTGGGCGCGGGACTGACCATCCAGCCCAACGGCCTGCGCGCGCTGGACGCCATCGGCCTGGGCGACCGCCTGCGCGCGGGCGGCTCGGCCGACCCCCTCGCGGGGATCCGCAGCAGGCGCGGTGACTGGCTGATCCGCAACGACGTCGGCAGCCTCAAGCGCCGCTTCGGCCCGTGGGTGACCGTGCACCGAGCCGCCCTGGTCGACCTGCTGAGAGCAGCCGTGCCGCCGGAGGCTCTGCGGCCCGGCATCGACGTCCAGCACGTGCGGCCCGACGGCACGATCCGCCACGACGGCGGCGCCCGCACCGCCGATCTCGTGGTGGGCGCCGACGGCGTGCACAGCGTGACCCGGCGCTCCCTCTGGCCCGAGCTCCCCGGGCCGCGCTACGTCGGCTACACCACCTGGCGTCTCATCGCTCCGCCTCAGCCCGTCGAGGGAAGCGTGGAAACGTGGGGCAGGGGCGAACGGTTCGGGCAGGTGCCGATGCCCGACGGGCGCATCTACTGCTACGTGATGGCCAACGCCCCGGCCGGCTCCCACGTCGGCCTGAACGAGCTGCGCGAACGCTTCGCCCGCTGGCACCGGCCCATCCCCGAGCTCCTCGACTCCACGCACGAGGAGGCGGTGCTGCAACACGACACCCACGAACTGCCGGCGCTGCCGACGTACGTCTCCGGGAACGTCGCCGTCCTCGGCGACGCGGCCCACGCCATGACCCCCAACCTGGGGCAGGGCGCCTGCCAGGCGCTCGAGGACGCAGTCACGCTCGCGCACGCGGTGGACACCCTCGGCGTACGCGCAGGGCTGGCGGCCTACGACCGCATCCGGAGGCCGCGTACCCAGCTGATCGTCCGCCGTTCCCGCCAGGCCGGCGCCGCCGCGCACTGGACCTCCACCCCGATGACCACCCTGCGGGACGCGGTCCTCCCGCTCCTCCCGAACGTGCTCTTCGCCCGCTCGCTCACCCCCGCCTACACCTGGACGATCTGATGCCCCTCCCACGAATCCTGATCATCGCCGTCGCAGCGATCACGACGGTCGGCGCCGTACTCGCCGACCTGGCCATCCCCGGCCTCGCGGCACAGCACGCCTTCAACCCGGCCTGGCCGCCCCACGCCAAATTCCACGACGCCCAATACATGGTGATGACCGTGCTCCTCGGCCTCACCGGGCTGGCCCTCGCACTACGGCCGGCCCGGAACACGCTGCTGCACGCCGCCGCCGTCCTGTCCATCCCGTGGCTCGGCATGATCGGTGCGCTCCTGTTCCCCGGCACCGCCACCTACGACCCGGAGTTCGCCGACCGCACTGTCTTCGTCCTCGGTCTGCACGGGCAGGTCTTCATGGCGATCGTCCTGCTCGTGGCCTTGCTGGTCGCGACAGCGGCGACACTGCGCATGCCCGTGGTCTCCGCCGCCCGGCCATGAGGGCCGGCACAGCCCTGCCTGGTTAGGGGCTCCCAACAGATCCGGCGTCCCGACGATCAGCAAGCAATGGCTAGATCACCCGCTGGAGAGCCGCCCTGGCGGCGGCAGGATGTGAGCCGATCTCCTCCGAGAAGATCAGCACGCGTGTGAAGGTGCGGCCGGAGTTCGCCAAGGCCATGGAGTACGTCCGCACGATCAAGTCTGCCGTCCCGCACCAGCGGGTGATCTTCACGGTGCATGAGATGAAGCGCCTGGGGCGCGGCGCGGCCGAGTTGCTGACCATCGCCGAAGAGCTGCGCCGGGCTGATATCCAGCTGGAGTTGCTGACGGGCCCGTTGCAGGGGGTGTACGACCCGTCCAGGCACGGCGCGGCGTTGTTCGCGTTCTTCGCCGGCATGGCCGAATCCGAACGCGAGTACATCCGGGAGAAGTCTCTCGAGGGCCAGGCTTCAGCCCGCGAGCGCGGCCGCCATGGCGGCCGACCGAGGGTGTTCGACGACGACATGGTCGCTTATGCGCGCAGCCTGCGTGAGCGCGGGGTCCCGGTGCCGGAGATCGCGTCCAGGCTGGTCATCTCCACGGGCAAGAACAAGGGACGTCACCCGTCGTTGTCCAGTGTCTACCGGGTGCTGGCCAACGACGGGCCCGGCGCCTGACTGCGCGGCCTCGGGCCTCAGCTGCCTGGAGAGGCCGCTGTCTTCGGCCGAGGCGTCCCGGCTCGGCGCAGCACGGCCCAGTTGCCCAGCCGGCTTCGGCCTGGACCGCGCTCCAGGCGCTACCCGATGCGGTGATAGCGGTAGGCGTGTCCAGGAACAGCGGCCTGTCGGCGCCCAACTGGCTGGCCCAGATCAGCAGGCCGTCGGCGGTCAGCACCCGGGTGATCTCGGCCGGAACAGCAGCGCGTCGACCAGGGCCACGGTGCCCGAGCCGAGCTCCAGCAGGTCCCGGACGGCAGCGGACCGCCGCGCGGGCCAGGGTGTCGGTGAGGAAGTCCAGCCGGCCGGTGGCGTGCTCGGTGTCCCAGGCGGACGCCAACTGCTCGAACAGGCCGGCGACGAGGGAAGCCAGGTCGGGCGTCCACGCCGCCGGGTCGCCTGCGCTCTGGCGGGCCAGCCGGCGCAGCTCGGCGCCCGCGCCCAGGCGGTAGCCGCCGGCCCCCCTGGGCGTGGCGTGCACCGGGTAGCCGGGCGAGCGCAGGCGCTCGACGTCGTTGCGGATGGCCCTGGTCGAGACGCCGAGCGGCGGCTCGCATGAACGGGACGGCCGCCTGGCAGGCCAGGAAGGTCCCGACGACGTTGATCTCAAGGCAGCGCCGGAGCTGGGCCGCGCCGAGCTCGCCGACGTCGCCCCTGGCCTGGATCCCCGCACTGGTCACCAGAATGTCTAGGCGGCCGAATCGCTCGGCGACCTCACCCGCCGCCCGGTGGACGCCGGCTTCGTCGCTGACGTCGCAGGCCAACGCCGAGGCGGCCCGGCCTGTGCGGGATGTGATGCGTGCCCCGGCCCGCTCGCCGGCCTCCCGCCGCCGGCTGACGAGCGCGACCGTCGAGCCGGCCTCCGCGAGGGCGAGCGCGATGGCGTGCCCCAGGCCTGCGGAGCCGCCGGTGACGATGGCCACATGTCCGTCCAGGTCGGTGCGGCAGGCCGGTGTCTTCCCGGTCATGATCTCCCTTTCCGAGCCGCGATCTACCGGGTGGGCCGGTGCGGGTCCTGGCCGAGATAGGCGGCTCCGTTGACCCAGTTCTGGACGAGCCATCGCGCTCCCTCGGTGAGGTCTCCCTCCCGGATCGCGGCGAGGATACGGCGGTGTTCGTCGATGCTGCGCCGAGCCCGGTCGGGGCCGCCGAAATAGAGTACGTCGTAGCGCTTGAGCAGGGGCTTCGTCTGGGCGATGATCCGGATGAGGGGGGCGTTGGCGCAGGCCGAGAGCAACAGGTCGTGCCAGCGGTCGTCGAGCGCAGCCAACTCCTCCCCCTGCTCCAGAACGGCCTGCATCTCCTCGAGCTGCTCCTCCAGCCGGTCAACGAGTCCGAGCAGGTCCTGCGGCGCGGTCCACCGCAGGGCGAGGGCCTCCAACTCGCCTACCAGCGGATACAGCTTGCGGGCCTCGTCGATGTCCAGGGGCGGCACGCGGAAGCCACGCCGCGGCTGGGCGACCAGCAGGCCGCGGTCGGTGAGCTCCACGAGCGCCTCCCGCAGCGGCGTGCGGCTGACCCCCAGCTCGGCCGCCAGGTGGACCTCGTTGACGCGCCCCTCGGCGGGCAGGCGACCGTCCAGAATGCGTGCGGTGACCTGCTCCGATATGTCGCGCCGCAGCGGAGCCGTGTCGCTGTGGTTCATTCGCCCCCTCGTTTGCATACAATGCCTCACTACTGTATTCAGTTTACATGTTTTGCATGCAAGCTGTTGAACAGGCTCGGGCCGACACGCCCGGCTGTACCTACGTGACCCACCTGGACAACGCGGGCACCTCGCTGCCTCCCGCGATCGTGACCGACACGGTGATCGCCCACCTGCGCGCCGAGGCACTGCGCGGCGGCTACCGGGCGGCCGCTGATGCGGCGCCCCGGCTCGCCGCGGTCCGATCCTCCGTCGCTGCCCTGCTCAACGCAGCCGCCGAAGACATCGCACTGACCGACAACGCGACTCGAGCGTGGCAGGCGGTGTTCTACGCCTTGCCGTTCGGCCCCGGCGACCGCATCCTGACCTGCCGCGCCGAATACGCCAGCAATGTCATCGCCTTCCTCCAGGTGGCCGAGCGCACCGGGGCACGCGTCGAGGTGGTCGACGACGATGAAAGCGGCCAGATGGACGTGGAGGACTTGCGGCGCCGAATGGACGGGCGGGTACGCCTCATCGCGATCACCCACGTCCCCACTCAAGGCGGTCTCGTCAACCCCGCCGAGGAGGTGGGGCGGCTGGCCGAGGCGGCCGGCGTGCCGTTCCTGCTGGACGCCTGCCAGTCGGCCGGCCAGCTCGACCTGGACGTCGAGCGGCTGCACTGCGACGCCCTCAGCGCCCCGGGCCGCAAATACCTGCGGGGCCCCCGTGGCACGGGCTTCCTGTACGTACGGCCCCGGCTGCGCGAGCAGATCCGGCCGGCCGTACTGGATCTACACTCCGCCGCCTGGACCGGCCCAGACAGCTACGAGATCGACAAAACCGCGCGGATGTTCGAGACGTGGGAGCGCAACGTCGCCGCCACGCTCGGTCTGGGCGCCGCTGTCGATTACGCCCTGTCCCTGGGGCTGGGCAACATCGAGGAGCGGGTGCGCGACCTGGCGCGGCGGCTCCGGCAGGACCTGCGGCAGGTGCCCGGCGTACGGGTCCACGACCAAGGCGTACGGCAGTGCGGCATCGTCACCTTCACCGTCGCGGGGATGCCCTCGGCCGACGTTCACCGCAGGCTCGCCGAGTTGGACGTCAACACGTCGGTCTCGCTGCGAGAGTACGCTCGGTACGACATGGGCGCGCGGGGCCTGCCCGACCTGGTCCGCGCCTCGGTGCACTACTACAACACCGACGAAGAGCTGCGCCGGCTTGTCGAAACCGTCGACGGACTTCGACGCCTAGGGCACCAGTGATCTCACTCACGCATGGCGGCGCCCTGGGCCGGCACCCGCCCAGGGTTTCGCGCCGATGACAAAGTGGACAGCAAGCTTGTCATACCGGGTGGCCGTGGCGCGGTTGCGTCTGAGCTGGTTGATGCCACATTTCCACAGCGTGACGCTGACGGTAGAGGGCGGGGCGAGGCCTTCGCCGGCTTCGGATGCTTGCGGACCTTCTCCTTGTTCGCCACAGCCTGCGCCTTGTTCAGCAACTGGTCTCCATCAGCAGGTCGAGCAGCTCCAGCGTTTCATCGACGGACTTGGCCTCCAGCAGCCGGACGATGGCATACTCCGACTCGGCCGGTCGGCAGCACGTGGCCCGTCGTCGGGCACGGGCCAACTCACCCCTTCTCACCCCATCCGTGCCTCCCTTAACGGCACGACGCGATGGCTGCTCCGGGAGCCAGTCCCAGCTCACGCAGTTGCGCGGGCCGCAGCGGTCGCCATCCGCTGGTGTCGAGCTCGGCCAGTTCCGCCTCAACGTCGACGTTGATGACGCCGAAGAAGTTGATGTCGTCGCTGTGGCCGGGCGAGATGTGCGACAGGATCTCGTCCGGCACATCCCGGCCCTGGGAACGCAACTCCAGCACCGCCCTGGAGTAATATTCGGTCGTCCAGGCGGCCACCGCGTTGGTCAGCAGGGTCAAGCACCACGCCTGCTCGGTCTGCTGTTCCAGGTGCGGCCGGGTGATCGTGCCCTGCTGGGCGAGCAGGTCGCGGCACAGCGCGTGCAGGCTCTCCCTTGTTCAGCTGCCGCGATCTTCCGCCTGAAGGCCGGGTCCGACAGATATTCGGCCAGGTGGACGGTCCTTCTGAGCATGCCCCACTCCTTCAGCGCGGCGGCCAAGGCGTTCTGCCGGGATGCGGCCGACCACGTGCCGACGATCAGCGAGGCGGTGGCCTGCCCGTACTTCAGCGACCCGGCCATCCGCAGCAGGTCGGGCCAGCAGCCGGCAATGAGGTCCTCATTCCAGCGCGCCCCCAGCAGCGGCCCGGCAGGCGGGTAACGCTTGGCGATCTCGGTCGGAGTGGCGTCACGGACCAGGGTGACCCGGGTCAGATCCCGCAACCGCGGAGTGAGCGCCTTGCCGACCAGGTCGAACAAGACAAAGTTAATGAGCATGGCTTTGTGTGTCGGTAGGTCGGTCGCGTTGCCCAGAAAGTCGTCCAGGACATAGTGTGCCTTCCGCGCCGTCGGCACGATGATCGTTGTGCCGTACGTCGACCACTGATCCGAGACGTGGGTGTAGGTGGACAGCACCTGGCCGCCGTGAATGACCATGGTCCGGCAGCGGGAAGTGCAGGGCAGCGTCCACGGCACCCTGTTCATCGACAGCCCCCCAGCCTGTCCACTGATGCCCGACCGGCTCGCCCACGCCACCACCGGCCTGGACGACGCCGCCATCCGCGCGCCGTCGGAAGAACTCGTCGCGTTGATCGCCGCGCGAGAGCCGTACTTGCTGCGCCTCAAACAGAGCGCGAACGCAGACGGCGCCATCCGCTTCCACTGCCCGGCAGCAGGCACCTCCCCGGCGGTCACCTGCCCCCGCTTCGACCGCCTCCACCAGCACGGGCCCAGCCGGCCCACCGCGGTAGACCTGACCGATGCCCGACAACGAGCCGCCCACCCTGCGGCCAAACCGCGCGTCCTGCCCCCGGCACCCGACCACAAGACCGGCGAACTGCCGAAGATCTGCCACCAGCACACCATCACCGTCCGCAAGGACGACCTCGGCCACCTCGACAAATTCCGCCAGGACCTGGCCTACCTGAGTCCCGCCTGGATCGGGACCTACAAATCCGTCCGCGCCAACATCGAAGGCATCAACGGCCGGCTCAAGGGACATGGCCCCGACCTCGGCAATCCAAAGAACCGGCTCGCCCACGGCCGCGTCGCCCAGACCATCCTGATCGCCCTGCTCGTCACGGTCGCCAACGACGACTTTCTCGACCAGTGGCGCTATACCCACCAGCTCCAAAACGAGCCGATCACACCCGCCGACACCCCGCAGACTCCAGTCGAGCCCTTCGACGGCACGCCACCCACAGGCCAGAGCAGACCACCACCCGCCCCATAAGCCGCAAAACCCGCCACCCCACCGCAGCGCCCAGCCCACCGTCGGCTTCGCCATGCCCAACGGCCGGGTCTCTGTCCTCCACCAGCGGGCTGACACCCCCAGGCCTTCCCGGACACCTGCTCCGCGGTCCCCAAACCAGGACGAGCCCGATTCGGAAACCCCTGAAACGACAAGATCCCGCCTGATCGCGATGATCAGACGGGATCCCGTC
The DNA here is from genome assembly GCF_040675235.1 of Nonomuraea sp. NPDC049637. NCBI lineage: Bacteria > Bacillati > Actinomycetota > Actinomycetes > Streptosporangiales > Streptosporangiaceae > Nonomuraea > Nonomuraea sp. NPDC049637. The sequence continues at coordinate 43,101 of NZ_JBFAOM010000057.1, read as the reverse complement.
AACTTCAGTCCAGCCGTTTCGAGAACGGCCTTGGGTGGAGATGAGGGGATTCGAACCCCTGACCCCTTCGATGCGAAGGAACACAGGCAAGTCTGATCATGTCGATCTGAGTCGATCGGGCGCCTCTCACCTTACAGAACGCTCCAGGGAAGACGCGGGGAGTCTGAGGGAGTCGCCAAGCGGTGGCTCCCCAAATCGGCTCCCGTGGCCCCTCCCCGAGTGAGAGGGGCATACTTTGATCAACGAGTACCTTCTGACGCCCAACGACGAAGGTTTCGTCGAGGACGGCCCAGTGCTCGCAAGGTGCCTCTGCGCGATGACTAGAACGACGATCGCGACCCGTGGCCATGGCTATCGGGCACGGTCCTGGCCCAGCGCGGTCCCGACCGAATGGCGAGTCGTCGGGACCGCGCTGGACCATATCTGACCCCAGCATCCTTGAATTGTTCTCATAGGTATCAAGGCGGCGCCATGCGCCGCTCGCCGGCTGAGCATGCGACCTGGGGCCGGTCCAGGCGGGCGGTGACTCTGGACTACCCGTCGCACATCCATCGAGCCACATCGCCGCCTGCCCAGACGGGACCTAAGTGGGCCTAGTCAATGGGAGAGTTTTCAGCCGTCTATCTAGCTTGGCAAAAGCCTCCTTGCCCAAATGATCCTTCAAAATCAGCCAATGACCCAGAATCTTCTCGACAGCCATCTTGGCTCTATCAGCCGCCTCATACTCACCAAACCCAGAGCGCCTCCCTAAGTCCTTAAAATGAGACGACCCAATTATTGAGAAGTTCTTCGTTTTACCCAGATTAAGCCCTAAGTCCTCATCTGAAACATACAAGACAGTCGGTAGAACATCGTAAACTGGACTCAACTCAGGACTCTTTCCATCCTTATAGATAAGAGCCCAATTTTTCAGATGCGCGTCGCCATTGCCGAGCAATATGTTCAAGACGATCCTATCGATGACCTCGCCGACGGCGTCTACCCCGACTACACCACCAATCACGACTGCAACAACCTCAAAGTTTGCCTTTTCGTACTTTGCATTCTCATTGACGGTAGGTATATCTAGTACTTGAGCAAGTTCCTCCATATGGACTCTTTGTTGTCCGTTCAACCGATCAAACCTTCGGACCGCTAGCGCCTGCCGGGCGCCTGATTTAGAGGCCCAATCTTCCAGCCCTGTAATTGTAGCGGGGTCGATCAGAAAGAATTCCGGGGTAGGGATCCCTGCCGCTTGAGCGAGACGAAGGCTTCCCGCCTCCGCCTCGGGTACATTGTCGAAACCAGCGCGATTATCTGGAAATTTTACGATGAAGTTTCCAGCCTGCCCACTTACTGGTACCGTGAGCCCCTTCTTGAAGTCTCCAGACACCGAAAATTTAAGTTGGGCTCCGGCAAGGCTAAACTTCAAAAGAGCGTTGCCGCTATAAGGATCATCTTCGGCGGGAGGTGGTACAGGCACTTCTTCCCTGCCCTCGACTGCGAAAGCACGGATGCCGCCTGGGAGATCGCTCAAACCGAGTCGCGAGATCAGCTCAAATTCACGAGCTGCGTTTATCTGCGCTGCTCGCGCGACAGCATCACGCAGCCGACCTTCAGGTAGCAGGTGTGAGAACCATCTTGGAAGAGCTACAGTTGACTGGCTTTTCCAGCGAAAACCAGTTTCCTCGAAGACTTGTCCCAGAACCGGGCGGCTACCAACGCGCCAGTATTGTTCCGAAAAAGAAAACCAATTCGTCTGGTCACGTCTTTCAAGCCAGCCAACGTCGACCCAGCTTCCATCCGGACGCTGAAGCTGGATGGCCAACGACGAATTCGGCCCCATCAGTCGTCATCCTCTTCCGTTGCCAGCTCGACAAGCTCCGAGAGGGATCGGCGGATGGGCGATCCGGGCTCAATACGGCTATTGAGGAATTCAGCTACTAGCGCCTGGATTTCGATTTCCCGGAGCCTCATGAAATTCTCATTGTCGTTGGCCTTCAGGGCCGCAAGTGCAGCCGAGGTAACAGCATGACTCGTCAGGATTGACTCGTCAGAGACGGTAGTGATGGAAGGCGAGGAAGCCAACCAGAACCCACGCGCCCCAGCGCGCGCAGCGTTGCGACGGACGAACTCTGTGACCGCGTCAATACCCTTTTCTTCCAGTTCCCCTGCAAGGTCAATAATATTGCCCTCATGGTCACGAGGACCAAGTGAGACCAAGGCGAGGAGAATTAGCCGCGCGTTGGCAGCTTTAGTGTTAAAAGAGTGCAAGTCGAAATTGGGGGCATCTCGATCCGGAGTATAATCAAGTAGCGATTTAACCGCATCGAAAGGACTTGGAGCATTCTCCGGTTTCCGATAGTCGGGATTGATTGAACGAATCGCACGACGAAGAACCGGCGTTTGCCCTGCCTCCCGACCAAATCCATGCACCCAACCTCGCCAAAGCCACCGGCTCAGGAGGCGAAGAATCCAAGGCTCCGGGGTCGGGTGCAGGTGAAAGAAGGCGGCAAGGATGGGCAGCGGCAGCGTGACTGGCATGAGCCGGATGTTCGGAATACCTTCTGCGCGAAGGAATTTGATAGCGCGCCGTAGGGCCTCTTCGGTTTTATCGAACCAATCTGCCGGGTCCTCACCACTTCTAAACTCGTCATGGATGTCGCGCTGAATATTTCCACCCCGGAGCGCGAGAACACTTTGAACGATACGATTCTCTTCAAGAGCGCCAAAGTTCAGATCCCTCAGCTCGGAGACCACGGATGCGGGACTCCCGAGGTCCTCCTCGCCACCAAATAGAGCGTGAAAAACCTGCGCCCTACTAATTGGTTTGCCGGCAGAATTGACGCGGTCGAACACTTCGCGGAGAAGTGCTTGGTCCTGCTCGTTGACGATATATGCGGGAATCCTATAATCTCGCAGACGGCCCACAAGTAGATCCGCATAATCGAAGTCGTCAGAGGTGAATTCGTCCCAATGACGCCGCAGCCATGCTTGCATGGTGCGCGTCTCCATGGCCTCCCTGACAGGGATCTGTCGTGGGCTCACGACTCCCTTGCGCTGTGTAACGAACTTCTGCGTCGTAAGATCAAAGCTCAAATGGAATCGACTATCATCGATTTCGAACTTCTTTGTAAGCGATGCAAACAGAGTGGTTACTCTTTGCTGGCCATCAACGACCCAGAGTGCGTCATTTCTCTCTTCGGCATTGAATTGGATCGGACCCAGCTGAACCAACTCCGCGAGGGAAGGCCGAGCCCACATCAGCAGCGTTCCCACAGGAAAACCGCGATACAAACTGTCAAACAGATTGCGAACATCGCCAGCGTCCCAAACAAACTGGCGCTGAAAGGTAGGAACGCGAATCTTTCCTACCTCGGCCGCTGCTACAAGTTCGGGAATGGAAAAGCTGGATGAGCCTGATCCCCCAAGCGGCGCGATTGTCATGAGTCAGTCTCCGATCCGAAGGGTCCATCGGAACACAATCCTATACAGGATCTCAGCGATGGTACCCGTGATACTACGAAAGGACGGCTCCGCAGTGAGCTGTTTTCATCCTCGGTGGGCACCGGCTGATCACAGCATGATCGCGAGTCCGGCGCTCGCCTGAAGACGTAAAGAATCCCTGGTAGACGGGTGGATCATCACAGTCAACGCCGTCACCACCAGGGGCTCGGATGCTCTTCTATCGTGCTGCCGTCGATTTGTCGCATCCAACACTGAACTACGTGGCCGGCATCGCGCATCACTCGCCTCGTCCCCCTGCGATGCCTGTGCGGCGCCGACGCCGCGTCCGGAAGCCGTCTCTGCCGCAAGTGCCGCGCTCGCCGGCGCTGGCTCCGCCGCAAGTCCCGCCACGACGGCATCTGATCCGCCCCGCCGATCGACCCGAGAGGAGGTGAAGCCCCATGACCGTGACCGTCCCGCTGGTGCTCGTGTTCGGCGCGATGGTGTTCATCGCCTGGCGCTACCTGGGACTGCGCTTGTGGCATGCGCTGATCACGCTGCTGTTCGGCTTCCTACTGGCCGCCACCACGCTCGCACCCGAAATCCGCGCCCTTCTCCACGGCGCTCTGCGCTGGATCTCCAGCCACTGACCTTGTCCCCGACCGAAGGACGTGATGCCTGATGACCCACCGCCACCCCTACCCGCACACTGATCTCCAGGAGGTCGCTCACCGCAACATCACCGCCGCTCAACTCCTGGCAGCGCTCACCCGAGACCCTCTCCCTCTACTCCCCGTCTGGGCGCATGTGATCGCCGCCCTCGACGACATCGACACCGTGATCGACGAGATCACCGGCCTCCGCGCCGAGCTGGCACTCATCCGCCATCAGCGGGCCAACCTGCTGGCCGCCGTACGCGCCACCCTCGCGGCCCACCACGACGGCGACGACGACCCCCTCTACTACGTACGCGACGAGCTGCATGCTCAGATGTCCGGCGAGGGCCGATGAACAGGCACCGCACGACGCGCCACGAGATGCGCCGCAACGCGCGCCGGATGCGTCGTTACGGGGTCCAGCCCGTCGCCATGATCGACGACCTGGAGCTGGCACCTTTGGCGATCGCCAGCCTCGCCCGTCTGGCCTGGCGCTACCGCTCCGAACTCGCGCCGTTCAGCCTGGCCACGGCCGTCCTGCTGACGGGCGTGATCCTGCGGCGCTGGTGCCCGGAGTGGTGGCCGGCCCTGATCGCCTGTACGGCCACGGCTGCTACCGCACTGGCCGTCTGGGGACGTTGGGTGAACCTTCCCCGTCCCATCGAACGGGGCTACGCCGCCACCGCCACGGCGTTCGCGGGAACATGGCTGACTCTGGCAGCCTGTCTCGGGCCGTTCACCACGCCCCTGCCCGCCGCACTCGGCATCGGCACACTCGTGCTGGCCCTGCCCTGGTGGGCGCACCGTCGCAGACGTGCCCGCGTCCGCGTCGAACGCACCTTGGCCGCCTGGCCCGACATTGCCAAGGCCGTCGGACTGGCCGGTTCCCGCGTCCAATCGGCCATGGTCGACCTGTGGGGCTACCGGTTCCGCCTCGGACTGGGTATCGGCCAAACCGTCGAAGACGCGGTCAACGCCGTCCCTCGCCTGGAATCGGCGCTCGGCACCACGCGCGGCGGCATCCGCGTCCAACCGGTAGCGAGCAAGAAGGCCAACCGCGCCGACATCCGGGTGATCGAGACCGACCCGCACGCCGACGCCATCACCTGGCCAGGCCCGTCCGTCACCTCGATCACCCAGCCCGTCAAGCTGGGATTGTTCGAGGACGGCACGCCGGTCCGCGTCCCCCTCCTGCGGAGACACGGACTGTTCGCCGGCATGTCGGGGGCAGGCAAGTCCGGAGGGGTGAACGTCCTGCTCGGCGAGCTGACCGCCTGCCAGGACGTGATCCTGTGGGCGATCGACCTCAAGCGCGGCATGGAGCTACAGCCGTGGGCATCGTGCATCGACCGGTTGGCCACCACCCCGCAGGAGGCAGAGGCCCTGCTAGCCGACGCCGTGGTCATCCTCGACGGACGCGCCGACGACCTCACCAGACGTAGCGAACGTGTCTGGGAACCCTCCCCCGACCGGCCGGCCCTGCTCATCGTCATCGACGAGTACGCCGAACTGGCCAGCGAGGCACCACGAGCCATCGACCACGCCGACTCGATCGCCAGGCGAGGCCGCGCCCCGGCGGTCAACCTGATCGCCGCCACGCAACGCCCGTCCAAGGACGCGATGGGCAAGAGCGCGGTCCGCTCGCAGATGGATGTCCGGCTGTGCTTCCGAGTCCGGGAACCACGCGCCAGAGATCTCATCCTCGGGCAGGGGATGGTGAAGGCCGGCTGGCACGCCCACAAGCTCGACGCCCCCGGCAAGTTCCTCATCAGCTCCCCGGAACACGACATCCCCCGCCGAGCCCGCACCTACCTCCTCGACGACCAAGGGGTACAAGCCACTGCCGAACGGCACGCACAACACCGCCCGCCCCTGGATGAGGTGTCGGCTCAAGCCCTGCAAGAAGCGTCTGAAAGACCCGCTGCACCGTTTGAGCCTGCCTTCCGACCATCACCTCGCCACGCTCGCGACAACGCGGCACGAAGGGCCGAAGAGGCGTTGACAGCGTCATTGCGACAGGCGTCGAGCAACGGAGCCAGCATCGGCGACCTCATGCGCGAGACCGGCATGCGCCGCACGTGGGTCTACCAACGCCTCCAAGAGCTGAGTCGCGCAGACCAGGTCGAACAGGTCTCACGAGGGCGCTGGCGTGCCCTCTCCGAAGATGACAGCTCGTAATCGTCCGCGTCCGCCGTCCGCGTCCGTCCGCGCGTCTACGCGTGTAGAGAGCGTGACAGACGCGGACGGACGAACGAGCGGACGATCACAATCCGTAACTCCCGCAGCAGGCAAGCGAGAGGAGGGATGCCGCATGCAGGCATACACGGTCGAGCAAGTTGCGGAGATGCTGAGCATCGGGCGCGACAAGGTCCACTTCCTTCTCCGCACCGGCCAGCTCAAGAGCATCAAGATCGGCAAGCTTCGCCGGATCACCGATCGACAACTCAGCGACTTCGTCTTTTACCTCGAAGCCACAGACGAGGCGTAGAGCACCGTGCTACAGCGTTCTACAGAGCCGGTGGTGCAGCACTCGCCGCACCACCGGCAGAGCGCCTCTTGATAACTGCATGACACGAAAGGAAGCCGTCAATGACGAGCGACCGAACAACCCTGCCTCCCGTACGGGTGGACACGGAGCTGAAAGACCGTCTCCGCAGGTACGCCGAGTCGCAGGAGCGAGATGTGTCGTGGGTGATCAGGAAGGCGATCGAGGAGTACCTCAACCGTCACGAGAAGGGGTGATCCCTTGGCCAAGATCCTGATCGGCAAGTACGAAGCGACCATCTACCCCGAGGGAGACGGCTATACAGGAGCCATCTCCCTCGGGTTCGGCCCGGACGGCAGACGCCAGCGCCTCAAGCGGAAGGCCAAGACCAAGACAGCGGTCAAGGACAAGCTGATCAAAGCGGTCAAAGACCTTGAGGCAGGTGTCAGTGCATCGGAGACCTACACCGTGCGCGATGCCGTCAACGACTGGCTCACCAAGGGCCTCAAGGGCCGATCCGAGAACACGACCACCAAGCTCCGCATCCTCGCCGAGACGCACGTCATCCCGAAACTAGGGAAGATCAAGCTCAAGCAGCTAAGTGCCGATCATGTGGATGCGTGGCTGGACCAACTCGCCGAAGAACTAGCCACTACCACCTTGCGCGAGATCCACGGCGTATTGAAGCGAGCCATCCGGCAAGCTCAAGCCCGTGACATGGTGCTCAGGAACGTCGCCGAGCTGGTCACCACGCCCAAGGGCACGAACGGACGCCCCAGTAAGGCACTCACCCGACAGCAAGCAGAGGCCGTACTCAAGGCCGCCGAGTTCTCCGAACTCCACGCTTACGTGGTGCTGAGCCTCACGACGGGCATCCGTACCGAAGAAGCCCGCGCACTGCGGTGGGATCACGTCGTGGCCTGGATCCCGAGCCTCAAGCAGTGGCATCCAGTCACCGAGGCCGGCTTCAAGCACAAGAAATTCGCCATCTACGTGTGGCGAGCCGACCGAGTAGGAGGAGACACCAAGACCCGCAAGTCACGCCGAACGCTGGAACTGCCCACCCTCGCAGCTCAAGCACTAAGGCAGCACCACACCCGCCAAGCCACCCAGAAGCTCAAGGCCGGCGAGGCGTGGCAAGACCACAACCTGCTCTTCTGTACAAGCGTCGGAACCCCACTCGACGCATCGAACGTACGGCGGGCATTCCGCAGGATCACCAATCGAGCGGGACTCGGCACCACCTGGAGTCCCAGAGAACTCCGTCACTCGTTCGTCTCCATCATGAGTGACCAGGGCGTACCGATCGAGACCATCGCCGATCTCGTCGGCCACGCCGGCACCAGCGTCACAGAAGCGGTCTACCGGCACCAGCTACGGCCAGTGATCACCAAGGGTGCCCAGACCATGAACACCATCTTCGGCGAGAAGCCCACGGGTTGAGAATCCGAGTGAGATGGCTCCCCGATTGGCTCCCATCGACTTCCAGACATGAGAAAAGGGCCTCTGGATTGCTCCAAAGACCCTTCTCGCCTGCAACTTCCTGGTGGAGATGAGGGGATTCGAACCCCTGACCCCTTCGATGCGAACGAAGTGCGCTACCGGACTGCGCTACATCCCCAAGGACTCGACCAGATTAGCAAACTCCCAAGGGTCCTCGCGCCATCCTCTCAGTCCCCCACCGCCCGTTTGGGTGGTTCGGCGTACTGGTCGAACAGGACGTCGGCGTGCAGCGCGGTCAGGTCGATCACCTCGGCCTCCACCTCGGCCGCCGCCCGACGCCGCTCGCGGGCCCGTCGCAGCCGCTCAGAGCGCGCCTGGAGCGCCCGCTCCCGGCGTTCGCGATCCACCTGTACGGCGATCCGCAGAAAGGCCATGTACGACAGCATGACGACCACGGACGGCGCCACGCCCCACCACGGGATCATCTCGACCCCGGCCGTGACCACCGAGGCCAGGACGAGCAGCGCGGTGAAGAACAACAACCTCCGGCGGCGCGCTACGATGATCGCCCTACGCCGAAGCCGGAACTGCCGGACATCGACCTTCTCGACCTCCGGCGCGTCCTCGTCGCCGAGGGTGGCGTCGAGGTTGTCCAGGTCGGGCAGGGCGTGCTCGCCGGTGTAGTGCTCTTCGAGTTCGGCCAGCTCCTGGAGGTTCGTCTTGTCCCGGCGCAACCACATCGGGATCAGGACGCACAGCCACATCACCACAATGGCGACATAGAGGAAGGCGCTGCTCACGACCACCTCCGGGCAGCACGAAAGCGCGTCTGTGCTCGTCGCGCCTTCATTGTGCTCACGTCACGCACCGTAAGACCGTGTGTCACTGATTGACGAGCATTCGGTGCGGTGTGTCGCGAGATCGTCAAACCTCTTCGATCGGAGAACCGCCGTGAGCGGCCGCCTCACGGGCGCGCCGCCACTGTACGAGCAGGCCGCCGGGGACGTCCTCGACGGTCAGCGCGTAGCAGATGTGGTCGCGCCAGGCCCCGTCGATGTGGAGTTGGCGACGCCGAATGCCTTCTTCCCTGAACCCGAGCTTCTCCACCACCCTACGGCTGGCCTGGTTCTCAGGACGGATGTTCGCCTCTAGCCGATGCAATCCGGTGGTGAAAAAGCAATGATCGACGGCCAGGGCCAGGGCGGTGGGGATGATGGCCCGCCCGGCCAGCGCGCCGTCCACCCAGTAACCGATCTGGGCGGAACGGGCGGATCCCCACACGATGGCCCCCACGGTGAGCTGCCCCGCGAAGCGGCCGCCGTAGGTGACCACCCAGGGCAGCGCCAGCCCCTGCCGGGCCTCGCGGCGCAGGGTGCCGACCATGGAGATGTACGGGCCGAGCCCCGTCCTGAACAGCGGGGTCTCGGGGTTGCTCGGTTCCCAGGGGCGCAGCCAGTCGGCGTTGCGCAACCTGGTCTCGCGCCAGACGCGTACGTCGCTCAGCCGCAGCGGCCGCAGGCCTACCGGGCCTTCGTTCAGAATCGCCGGCCAGCCACGAAGTCGATCCACGCCTCTCATCATCCCCCCATCGGGCTCGATGTCGCCACGGATCATCGATCGGCAGACCGAAACCTGGTCAGCGGGGGTGATCGCCGCCCTTCATCTGCTCGACGGCGTGCCGCAGGACGGGCGCGAGCACCGCCACCCCATCCCGGACGCCGCCGGACGAGCCGGGCAGATTCACGATCAACGTGTCACCCGCCTGACCGGCCAGCCCCCGGGACAGGACCGACGTGGGCACCTTGTCGCGATTCGCCAGGCGAATGGCCTCCGCAATACCGGGAATTTCCCTGGTGATCACGCGGGCGGTCATCTCCGGCGTCAGGTCGAGGGGCGTGAGCCCGGTGCCGCCGGTGGTGACGATCACGTCGTAACCCTGCGCGACGCCGTCCCGCAAGGCCGCCTCGACCGCGTCGCCGTCGGGGACGACCACCGGCCCCGAGACCTCGCAGCCGGCGTCGGAGGCCAGCAGCTCGGCCAGCAACGGCCCTGATTTGTCGGCATAAATCCCGGCGGACGCGCGGTTCGACACGGTCACCACGAGCGCCCTGATCACGTGGCTTCCCTGGTCCACAGGCCGGTCTTGCCGCCCACCTTCTCCTCCACCCGGACGTCGGTGATCACGGCGGCCGGATCGACCGCCTTGACCATGTCGATCAGCGCCAGCGCGGCCACGGTGACGGCGGTCAGCGCCTCCATCTCCACCCCGGTGCGGTCGGCCGTCCGCACCCGGGCGGTGATCGCCACCCCCCAGTCCTCGACGTCGAGCAGGACCTTGACGCCGTGCAACGCGATCGGATGGCAGAGCGGGACGAGGTCGGGCGTGCGCTTCGCCCCCATGATCCCGGCGATCCTGGCCACCCCCAGCGCGTCGCCCTTGGGCACCTCGCCCGACCGCAGCAGCGCCACGACCTCCGGCGACAACAACACCCGCCCGGTCGCCGTCGCGGTACGGGCGGAGACGTCCTTGGCCGAGACGTCGACCATGCGGGCCGCGCCCGTCTCGTCCAGATGGGTGAACTCGCTCACAGCCGGATCACCTCCACCTCGGACCCGCCGGGCACCTCGGTCACGTCCTCCGGCACCACGATCAGCGCGTTCGCCGAGGCCAGGGCCGCGAGCTGGTGGGAGCCCTGCCCGTGGACCGGCGCGACCGTGCCGTCGGAGGCCAGCACGCCGCGCAGGTACGAGCGCCGGCCCGACGGCGAGCGCAGCGCCGCGGTGACGTAGGCGGTCACCGGGGCCGTGTCGGTGGGCAGGCCGCGCATCTTGTCGAGCGCGGGGCGGACGAACAGCATGAACGACACGAAGGAGGACACCGGGTTGCCCGGCAGGGCGAAGATCGGCACCCGGTCGTCGCCCAGGACGCCGAACCCCTGCGGCATGCCGGGCTGCATCGCGACCTTCTCGAACCGGACGGTGCCGAGCGGCGCCAGGGCCTCCTTGACGGGCTCGTAGGCCCCCATGGAGACCCCGCCGCTGGTGATGATCGCATCGGCGCGCACCAGATGGGTGTCGAGCTGGTCGAGCAGCACGGCGGGATCGTCGCCGACGGACCCCGCGCGGAACCCCTCGGCGCCCGCCGCGCGCACCGCGGCCGTCAGGGTGAAGCTGTTGGACTCCCAGATCTGCCCGCGGCCCAGCGGCGCCCCCGGCTCGACCAGCTCGGCGCCGGTCGAGATGACGACGACGCGGGGCTGCGGACGCACCCACACGCGCCGCCGTCCCACACCGGCGATGATCCCTAGCTGGGCCGGCCCGATCACCGTGCCGGCCTTGAGCACCACCTCGCCCGCCTGGACGTCCTCGCCCGCCCGGCGAATCGCGTTACCAACCGGGACATCACGATTTATCCGGACGAAGACCGTGCCGCCGTCCGTCCACTCCACCGGCACGACGGAGTCCGCCCCGGCCGGCATGGGCGCCCCGGTCATGATGCGGACGGCATGCCCGGGGCCCACCGCCCGCAGCTCGTCGGACCCGGCGGCGACGTCGTCGATCACCGGCAGCGTGCCGGGGACGTCCTCGGCCCTGACCGCGTAGCCGTCCATCGCGGAGTTGTCGAACGGCGGCAGCGGCACCGGCGAGGAGACGTCCTCGGCCAGCGTCGTGCCTAGCGCCCGCTCCAGCTCCAGCTCCAGCGGCGCCAGCGGACGCACAGTGGCCAGGATCTCGGCCAGATGCGCGTCAACCGATCTCATCGAGGAACTCCCGCAGCCACGGCACGAACTCCGGCGCCAGATCCTCGCGATCGGCGGCGAACTTCACCACCGTGCGCAGATAGTCGAGCTTGTCGCCGGTGTCGTACCGCCGCCCGCGGAACAGCACGCCGTGCACCGGCCCGCCCTGCTCGGAGCCGCGGCCGGCCAGCGTGCGCAGCGCGTCGGTGAGCTGGATCTCGTTGCCGCGGCCGGGCGGGGTGTTCTCCAGGACCTCGAAAACGGCGGGATCGAGCACGTATCGCCCGATGACCGCCCACGTGGAGGGCGCCTCGTCCACCGGCGGCTTCTCCACCAGGTCGGTCACGCGCACGACGTCGTCCTCGACGGTGCCGGCGATGGTGGCCACGCCGTAGAGCGAGACCTGCTCCCTCGGCACCTCCATCAGCGCCACCACGCTGCCGCCGAACGTGTCGCGCACCTCGATCATGCGCTTGAGCAGGTGGTCGCGGTAGTCGATCAGGTCGTCACCGAGCAGGCAGGCGAACGGGTGGTCGCCGACGTGCTGCTTGGCGCACAACACCGCGTGCCCCAGCCCCTTCGGCTCGCCCTGCCGCACGTAGTGCAGCGTGGCGAGCGAGGCGGGCTCGCGGACCTGGGACAACCGTTGCTCGTCGCCCTTGGCCTCCAGGGCCTCTTCCAGCTCGAACGCGCGGTCGAAGTGGTCTTCGATGGACCGCTTGTTCTTGCCGGTGACCATGAGGACGTCGAGGAGCCCGGCGGAGGCCGCCTCCTCGACGACATACTGGATCGCGGGCTTGTCGACGATGGGCAACATCTCTTTGGGTGTCGCCTTGGTCGCCGGGAGGAACCGGGTGCCCAGACCCGCGGCGGGCACGACGGCTTTCGTCACAGGGTCGAAGTCAGCCATGAGTAGACCCTAGTGGAGGTACCTGTGGACAAGCTGAACCTGCGTCGCCGACTGCTCGCGGCGCGTACCGCTCTGCCCCCCGAACAACTGCGGGCAAACGCCACCAAGGTCCGCGAGACGCTGCTCGAACAGCCCTGGGTCCAGATGGCCGGTCTGGTGGCTTGCTACTGGTCAGCGGGGTCGGAGCCGGAAACGCACGGTCTCGTGTTCGCTCTGTGGAAACACGGCGCGACGGTGATCCTTCCGGTGCTGAAAGAGGACAATGACCTGGATTGGGCGGTCTACGACGGCCCGGACACGCTCGCCCCTGGCCGCTTCGGCATCATGGAACCGGTCGACACGCGCCGGGGCGTCGACGCCGTCCGCACGGCCGCGCTGGTGATCGTGCCTGCCCTCGCGGTCGACCGCCGCACGGGGGTGCGCCTCGGACGCGGCGGCGGTTCCTACGACCGCGCGCTGGCCAGGGTGGGGCCCAACGTGCCCACGGTGGCCCTGCTGCACGACGGCGAGCTGATCGACGACGTGCCCGCCGAGCCGCACGACCACCGGGTCCGTTTTGCGATGACCCCGCGCGGACTCACTAGGCTTATGTGACCGAAGGGACGAGAGGGGGCTGGATGACGCTTGATGTCTGGCTCCTGATCGGCGCCGGAATTGTCATCGCGGCCATCGCGTCCGTACGCATCGCACATCGCAGCGGTCTGCCCAGTCTTCTCCTCTTCCTGGCCCTCGGCCTGGTTCTGGGGGCCTCGGGCTTCGGCGCCAAGCTGGAGAGCCCGCAGGCCGTCCAGCAGATCGGCCTGATCGCGCTGGCGGTGATCCTGGCCGAGGGCGGTCTGACCACGACCTGGTCGCACGTCCGCAAGTCGGTGCCCCTCGCCCTGATCCTGGCCACCGTCGGCGTGACGGTGAGCATCGTGGTCGTGGCGCTGGCCGTCCAGGGGCTGCTCGGCATGGATCCGACCGCGGCGCTGGCCCTCGGCGCCGTGCTGGCCTCCACGGACGCCGCCGCCGTCTTCTCGGTGCTGCGCAGACTGCCGCTCCCGACCCGGCTGGCGGGGGTCCTGGAGGCGGAGTCCGGATTCAACGACGCCCCCACGGTCATCGCCGTCGTACTGCTCAGCGGAGCCTCGCGGCGGCCGGCGTCCGTGGGAACGTTCCTGCTGGAGACGGCCATCGAGCTGGTCATCGGCGCGGCCGTGGGCCTCGCCGTCGGACCGGCGGGCGCGTACGCGCTGCGCCGCGTCGCCCTCCCCGCCTCCGGCCTCTACCCGATCGCCGTGCTCGCCCTCACCTTCGTCTCGTACGGCGGCGCGGTGCTGCTGCACGGCTCCGGCTTCCTGGCCGTCTACCTCACGGCCCTCATCCTGGGCAATTCACGCCTGCCGCACCGCGCCGCGACCAGAGGGTTCGCCGAGGGCGCGGCGTGGCTGGCGCAGATCGGGCTGTTCGTCATGCTCGGGCTGCTGGCCACCCCCAAGGAGCTGCCGTCGGCCATCGTGCCGGGCGTGATCGCCGGGTCCGTGCTGGTGATGGTGGCCCGTCCGCTGTCGGTGCTGGTCAGCTCGACCGTGGCCCGGGTGTTGCGGCTGGATCGGGTGAGCTGGCGCGACCAGGCGTTCCTGTCGTGGGCGGGGCTGCGCGGCGCGATCCCCATCGTGCTGGCGACCATCCCATGGGCGTCCGGCGTGCAGGGCTCGAAGGAGATCTTCAACCAGGTCTTCGTGATCGTGATCGTGTTCACGCTGCTGCAGGGGCCCACCCTGCCGTACGCGGCCCGGCTGCTCGGGGTGAGCGCGCCGGGCGAGGCGCACGACCTGGAGGTGGAGTCCGCGCCGCTGGAGGAGCTCAAGGCGGACCTGCTGCAGGTCAAGGTGCCCGTCGGGTCGCGCCTGCACGGCGTGGAGGTCTTCGAGCTGCGCCTGCCCGCCGGAGCCGCCGTCACGCTCGTGGTCCGCGACGGCAAATCGTTCGTACCGGACAACAGCACCCGCGTCCGGGCCGACGACCAGCTCCTGGTGGTCACCACGGCCGCCTGCCGTGACCAGGTCGAACGCCGCCTGCGCGCGGTCAGCCGCAGCGGCAAGCTGGCCGGTTGGTACGGGGAGCGGGGGTTGGAATAGGTGTTTGGCCCAATCGGTTAGCATTAGCAGTCGCATCGCTCGAGTGCCAGAACGTATAAGGAGGAGCGCGTGCCGACCTACCAGTACGCCTGCAACGACTGCGGCGAGCAGCTCGAAGTCGTGCAGAAGTTCACCGACGATGCGCTGACGGTGTGCCCCAACTGTCAGGGCAACCTACGGAAGGTGTTCTCCGCCGTCGGCATCGTGTTCAAGGGTTCGGGCTTCTACCGCACCGACAACCGCTCGTCCTCGACGTCCTCCACCGCCTCGACCACCCCGTCGAAGCCGGCCGAGAGCAAGTCGAGCGAGTCGTCGTCCTCGTCGTCGTCCACCCCGGCGCCGGCGTCCGCCGCGGCTTCCAGCTAGGCGCGTCACCCCGCCCGCACGGGCGGGGGCCTCATCGAGGCCGGTCGGCGTACGCGCCGAGCAGTTCCGGCGCGATGCGATCGACGAGCCGCGTCAGTTGTGGATCGGGCCCCCAGTCGGCCACGAGCCTGCTCAGCCCTTCGCGTGAGCAGCGCACGAGCCCCAGGGCCGCCCGGTCCCCCTCCGGCGTGAGCCGCAACCGCTCGCCGTCCGCCGAACGCTCCACCAGCCCCTCGTCCACCAGCCGGTCGACGTGGGGCCGTCCGCGTGCCCTGCTCACCTTGGCGCACTCGGCCAGCTCGCCCGCCCCGACCCAGCCCTTGCCGTTGAGCCTGGCGAGCACCCACACCCCTTGCGGCGCGAGCCCGCTCAGCCCCGCCAGCGCCCCGAGCCTTTCGTAGTACCCCCTGCGCAGGTCGGCGTCGGCGAGCCGCATGAGCCCCCGTTCGACCTCCTCCAGTGACGACCGCTCGGCCGACGTGGCGCCCAGCCCCTCGCCCAGGTCGGCCGCCTTGGTGGTCTCCCTGAGCCGCGTCTGCGGGATGAACCAGCTCAGCGCGAACGCGCCGAGCATCACCGGCGCGGCCACGCGGAAGACGGTGGCGATGGCGTCGGCGTACACATGGAGGAACTGACCGGCCAGCGCGGGAGGCAGCCGCTGGATGACGGTCGGGTCGCGCTGGATTCCGGACGGGTCGAACCCCGCCGGCAACCGGGCCCTGGCCAGCACCTCCCGCAGCTCGCCGTCGAGCGTGCCGGTGAAGACCGCCCCCAGCGTGGCGACCCCGAAGGACCCGCCGATCGACCGGAAGAACGTCGCCCCCGACGTGGCCACGCCGAGGTCCTTGAAGTCGACGGCGTTCTGGACGACGATCACCAGCACCTGCATGGTCATCCCGAGCCCGACGCCGAGCACCAGCAGGTAGCCGCCCATCGTCAGCAGGCTGCTGCGCTCGCTCAGCCCGGACAGCAGGAACAACCCCGCCGTCGCCACGGCCGTGCCCGCGATGGGCAGGAAGCGGTATCTGCCGGTCTTCGAGATCACTAGCCCGCTGACGATGGACATCGTGAGCATCCCGGCCATCATCGGCAGCAGGTACACCCCGGACAAGGTGGGACTCACCCCATGCACGACCTGCAGGAACAGCGGCAGGTACGTGAGCGCCCCGAACATCGCGAACCCCACCACGAACCCCACCGCGGACGACATCGCGAACGCCCGCACCCGGAACAGCCCCAGCGGCAGCACCGGCTCGGCGGCCCGTCGCTCGACCGCCACCCACGCCGCGACCAGCGCCGCCGCCCCCAGCGCCAGGCAGGCGATGACCGGGCTCGCCCAGGGATAGGTCGTGCCGCCCCAGGTCGTGATGAGCACCAGGCACGACGTCGCGCCGCCGAGCAGCACCACCCCGGCGTAGTCGATGCGATGGCTGGTGCGCGTGTCGTCGCCGGGCAGCGCCGCCGCGATCACGCCCAGGGCGATCGCGCCCAGGGGCAGGTTGACGTAGAACACCCAGTGCCAGGACAGATGGTCGACGAACAGCCCGCCGAGCAGCGGCCCCACGATGCTGCTGACGGCGAAGACGGCGCCGAAGAAGCCCTGGTAGCGCCCTCGTTCGCGGGCCGAGACCACGTCACCCACGATCGCCTGCGCGAGCACCATGAGCCCACCGCCGCCCAGCCCCTGGATCGACCGGAACCCGATCAGCTCCCCCATGTTCCGGCTCAGCCCGCACAGGGCCGATCCGAGGAGGAAGATGACGATCGCGGCGATGAAGAGCTTTTTGCGGCCGTACTGGTCGCCCAGTTTGCCCCACAACGGCGTGGAGACGGTCGAGGCGAGCATGTAGCCTGTCACCACCCAGGAGAGCTGCTCCAGCCCGCCCAGGTCGCTCACGATCGTCGGCAGGGCCGTGGAGACTATGGTCTGGTCGAGCGAGGCCAGCAGCATGCCGAGCATCAGCGCGAGG
Source organism: Nonomuraea sp. NPDC049637 (assembly GCF_040675235.1). Lineage (NCBI taxonomy): Bacteria > Bacillati > Actinomycetota > Actinomycetes > Streptosporangiales > Streptosporangiaceae > Nonomuraea > Nonomuraea sp. NPDC049637. The sequence continues at coordinate 25,982 of NZ_JBFAOM010000057.1, read as the reverse complement.
ATGATGAGGCCCAGCCCTTTTTGCCGCATGCGGCGATCCTACTCTTCGTACTGGTGTGCGCACGCTCCGCGTTCGGGCGGGCGCGCGCACGCCGGCACGGTTATCCACAGAACGGCGTTCGGCCTTCTCGCACCCCTCGGCCGTCCGGCTACTCTCGGCGCCATGGTCACTCGCGCAGACATCGGCGTCCTCGGCGGCTCGGGCTTCTACTCCCTCCTCGACGACGCGGAGGAGATCGAGCTCTCCACCCCCTACGGGCCGCCCAGCGACGTCGTCACCGTCGGCCGCATCGGCTCGCGTTCGGTCGCGTTCATCCCCCGGCACGGCCGGGATCACCGCTTCCCTCCCCACCGCATCCCCTACCGCGCCAACCTGTGGGCGCTGCGCTCGCTCGGCGTGACCCAGGTGCTCGCCCCCAGCGCCGTCGGTTCACTCAAGGCCGAGTACGGCCCCGGCGCCATCGTCGTGCCCGACCAGATCGTCGACCGCACCTCGGGCCGGCCGCAGACGTACTACGACGTCTCGGGGGCCGTCCACGTCTCCTTCGCCGACCCCTACTGCCCGTCCGGCAGGGCCGCGGCCGTGGCCACCGCCCGCTCCACCGGCTGGGGCGACGTCGTCGACGGCGGCACGCTGGTGGTCATCGAGGGCCCCCGCTTCTCCAGCCGGGCCGAGTCCCAGTGGTTCGCCGCCAACGGGTGGTCGATCGTGGGCATGACCGGCTACCCCGAGTCCGTGCTGGCCCGCGAGCTGGCCCTGTGTTACACCTCGCTCTCCCTGGTGACCGACCACGACGCCGGGGTCGAGGCCGGCCAGGGCGTGACCCACGACGAGGTGCTGGAGTTCTTCGCCCGCAACGTCACCCGCATGCGCACGCTGATCGCCGAGACCGTCCGGGCGCTGCCCACCGACCGCACGTGCTCCTGCGGCTCGGCCCTCGACGGCATCAAGCTGCCCTTCGAGCTGCCGTGAGCAGGCAGCCGGCCTGGCTGCGGCCGTGGGCCCGGCGGCGTCGTCCGATCGCGGCGGCGCTGGCCGCGGTGGGCGTCCTGGCGGCCTATGTCGCTCTCCGTCCCGCCGCGGGCCCCGAGGTCCTCGTCGCCGCCCGCGACCTGGCGCCCGGCCCGCTGCGTCCCGGCGACCTCCGTCCGGCGCCGCTCGCCCACCCGCCCGACGGGGCCGTCCGGTCGTACGCGGCGGGCCGCTACCTCGCCGGCCCCATGCGCCGGGGCGAACCGCTGACCGACGCCCGCCTGCTCCATCCGGTGCCGCTGCCGCCCGGCACGGTCGCCGCCCCCGTGCGCATCGCCGACCCCGACGCCGTCGCCCTCATCTCCCCCGGCTCGACCGTCGGCGTCCTGGCGGCCTGGGAGGGCGGCCAGCCGGCCCGGCTCATCGCCGACGACGTCCGCGTGATCACCATCCCGCGTCCGGCCGACGACTCGCGTACCGGCGGCGCGCTGGTGGTGCTGGCGGCCACCCCGTACCAGGCGGCCCAGCTGGCGGGCGCCCAGACATCGGGCCGCCTCTCCATCACCTTCAAGAGTTAACTGAAAGTAATTGCTCGACTACGATTCTGGCCCATGAACGGATTCAAGAAGTTCCTCATGCAGGGCAACGTCCTGGACCTGGCCGTCGCGGTGGTCATCGGGGCGGCCTTCAACTCGATCGTGCAGTCGTTCGTCGCCGACCTGCTGACCCCACTGATCTCGGCCTTCGGCGGCCTGCCCGACTTCTCCTCGCTGAAGGTCACCGTCGGCGCGTCCCACTTCATGTACGGCAAGTTCGTCAACGCGGTGATCTCGTTCCTGATGATCGCAGCGGTGATCTACTTCCTGGTCGTCAAGCCGTACACGCATTTCAAGGAGCGCGCGGCGGCCCAGGTGGAGGCCAAGACCCGCGACTGCCCCGAATGCCTGTCGGAGATCCCGAAGGCCGCCTCCCGCTGCGCCTTCTGCAGCGCCGAGGTCGTGCCCGCCTAGAGCTGCGAGTCGATCTTCGGGTCGTACTCCCAGTGCCACGGCTCGAACGGGCTGCTGTAGGCCCAGGCGGGATGGAACCACCCATACCTCTTGGAGTTCTTCTCCATCCACACGAACTCCGTGGACCGGAACCGCTCCACGCCGCCGCACAGGTCCACAGCCAGCCCGAGACCGTGATTGCTCCGCCCCGGCACGGCCGCGAACCCCGGCCGCCGGTAGTAGACGGACTGCTGCTCGGCCAGGCTCCGGTAGGCGTCCGTCACGCAGATCGCCTTGCCGAACCGCCTCCGGTAGGCCTCGTTCAGGCTGACGAAGGCGATGGTGGCGTCCGCCCGCAGACTGAACCCCTTCTGCTGCAGCGGACAGAGCATGCTCTTCGGGATGAGGCCGTTGGGGTAGTTGTTGGCCGTGGCGGCCTGGAGGGGATTGCACCCCAGCGCCGCCCGCCCGACCTTGTCGATCTTGATGCCCAGCTTCACCAGCGCCGCGGTGAGCGACTTGACGATCTTGTCCGAACGTTGCCTGAGCGTGTCGATCTCGGCCGCCATCTGGGCCTCGGCCAGCAGGTTGCCCGCCCTCAGCTCCTGAGCCTCGGCGGCCAGCCGCTCGGCCTCCTTGTACAGGGTGCTGGTCTGCTCCACGGCCTGCTGCCGTACCCGGACCATCTCGGTCGAGTCCGAGAGCGCCCGCAGGGTGCCGACGCCGGCGTCCCCCGACAGGAACGGCACCACGCCGTCCGCCCCGACGGGCTGCTCGTAGAGCAGCTCCGCAAGCTGCGAGACCGGCTGCCGGATCACCGCGAGCCTGCGCTCCAAGTCCTGCAGCCCGTTCAGCTTGGTCTTGAGCTCCTTCTCGGACGCCGCGATCGTGGCACGCCGCTTCTCCAGCGCCTTGGTGGCGTCCTCAAGCTCCTTGGCCGACTTCTCGGCCTCCTTGCGCAGCTCCGCCAGATTGCTCGGATCCCGCCGCTCCACCTGGGTCCGCGCCTGCGCCTGAACCGCTGACGGCACGGAGAGAGAAGCCATCGCCATGACGACCGCGATCAGACCCGCTGATCGAGGGGATGGCACGTTCGACTCCTCCGTTTGCACACTCGTTACCCGGGTCAGGCACGCACGTTACTACAGCCCCCCGAGTGTCCGGACCGAACTCCGAAGAGCTGCTATGAGACAAAAAGCGCACTATGTACGGCTCCCCCTCCCCACCAGCGGCATCGCAGCCCTATGTCCCTCTCGCCCGCGAACGTGCGCCTTCGTGGACCTCTGTGTCGGGGTTCTGGCGGCCCGCGAGGCACTGTCGCTGCACAGCCGGGAGACGGCCGCGAGAGTGCGCACACTGGCCATACGGGTCAACGTCCCCTGCCCGTCATGCACCCTGCACCCCCATGCACCCGTCGCCCTGCATGCCCCCAGGCGTGCAACCGCCCTGGCCTTGCATGGCCCCATGCACGACTCCGCCCTGAGCTTCCTTGCGGCGGCTCTCCTCCGATGCCCCGTCCGCTACAGCACCCCTTCTCACCTCTCCGAGGCCTTCGGCGTCTTCTTGTCACGAGGCCCCGCGGCCGCTTACGAGGACCCGCGACGCCCCCTTTGCGGAACCCTCTTCGTCCGGGCTTCGGCGACTCGGCCTCCCTCAGGAACAGGGTTCACCGCTCCCTCGGGGCAAGGCCCTCCCGAGATCAACGCCGACAGCGTCCTCAGACCTCCGAGTCTGTCGCGGCCTGGCGGGCACGACGGGAGGTCATCCATCTGGCTGCGCCACCCGACTTGCAGTCTCTACATGATGCGCAACGTCGCCGGGCCCCTCATGACCTCCTCCCAGCCCTTCGCTCCAGAGCCTTCACCCCAGCCACGCAGTCACATGCAGGTCCGCCATCAAGAGCCACCGGAGTTGGCGCCCCTGCCTCAGCAGCGCAGTGCCCCCTGACCTCTGACCTCTGACCTCTGACCGGGAAATCTCGGCCGCAACCAACACCCGAGCCACTCCACCGCCTGAGTGCCCCGAGACAACCCCATCACAGGGAGAAGAGACACTGGTCTATCCCGCCAGCGGTCTGGGCGCCGCCACACCCCATGACCACACCCTCCGCAGCCAACGCCCCCTCGTCCACTTCACAAGCCCGACAACCAGCCATAGCGTGCATTCTGTGCCACCTCCTGCTCCCGCTCCCGGCACATGTCCCACAGCCAGGTGTCCTCCCACTCCCCCGCACACCCGGGCGAGGACCGCGAAGCCTCAGGCGCGTACGGCTCCTCCTCAACCACAGGATCCGGCTCCGGCGCGAGCGTGGGCACCGAAGAGCGCACCTCCACCGCCTCGGACACCTCGGAGACCTTCCGCACAGGCGCCGGAATCACCCCCTCGTACCGCCGATCAGGATGCGCAGGCGCGGGCACCCACACGGGCTCGAACGCCAACCGCACCGCCCTCCGCTCCTCCATCCCCACCGGCGCACCAACTCCCTCGAACCCACGCATCTCCCCCGCCAACAGCCCGCCGGCAAGAATCGCCGGCGCCAGCAACGCCCCGAACAACACAACGGGCCGCCTACGAGCTTGCGTGGATCGCCTCCTGGTCACAGGCAGAAGCTAGCCACGCACGAAGCGCAGGAATCCGACCGCTTGCCATGCCTTTACCGCAGCTCAGAGCACCCATAACCAACCTCACCAAACTGACCCCTGCCCGGCGGCCCACGCACTGCCCAACTTTCGCTAGGCTTACGAGAGTCCGCCTCCGTAGCTCAGGGGATAGAGCACCGCTCTCCTAAAGCGGGTGCCGCAGGTTCGAATCCTGCCGGGGGCACTCATCTCGACCAGGCAAATCAGCCTCTGACCTGCGGTTTCTCTACCGCGGGTCTTTTGTTTTCTTGACCCCTGATAGGTCGCCGAGGGCACCCGTATGCAGCCGTAGGACCTTGATCGCGGGAGATTTGCGGGATGATCTTGAGGGCGTAGCCCCAGCTCAGCAACGAATTCCGCCCTCTGACATCTACTGGACGCACAGCAGGTGACGTACGAGGTGCTCATCGTGGGGCGGATTACGAGCAGGCCGTCATCGGCATCGCCGTGGCGCTGCTCGGCAAGCTGACAGGCAGGGTCGGTCGGCCTACACCCCGGCTCGCAATCCTTCACCCCGGCGAGCACCGCTACCCCGGCTGAAGCAGCAGCAGATCAAGGACCGCATCAACTACTGCAGGACTTCAGCTACAGCGATCAGCACGCCCGGACGTCAAGCATCGCTCGCAGGGCCGCCTGCCCGCCACCGGGAACCGTAGCCCACGGCCGGCCGCGAACAGATGCCGCGACGAGCGTGGTGTTGGCACCACCAATCCTCACACCGTGAATCCGATTCTTCTATCGCAGGAAGCATTAGCTCTCTCCAGCGCTCGATCATCCACCTTGGGCATTTTTGTCCGTTTTGACAGGATAGATACGACACGTTATCAATGCCTATCTAAAGTCGGGAGAGGGCCATTGCGAAGGAGCAGCTTCCGTGGCATCACGATGTCTGTATCAGGCGACCGCTAGCGAACTCGACACTCTTATCTCGACAGACAGGCTTCTACCGAAGCTCAAGCGCGGCTACGACGATCTGATCGGCGGCGTGCTGAACCCACAGGAGGCTGAATCGTGGCGCAACAGTATTCCCACCGTCATTGATCTCCTGTTAGAAGAGGGTCTTGGGGACATCCAGGTTCTGATCGAGCTGAAGACTCCGATCAGCGACGTGCGGATGGACATGGTCCTGATCGGTTCCCACCCGCAAGACGGCCGGATGTCGCTGGTCGTCGTGGAGAACAAGCAGTGGCAGTGGGCCCGTCCCGGGCCGAGCCCAGAGCTGGTCTACTTGTCCAACTCAACGAACCCAAGGCCGTACACGCACCCCATCAGACAGGTGTGGGACTACCATCAAGTCCTCATCGATTACATCCCTCTGGTGCGAAACTCCGCGAAGGTTCATTGCCTGGTCAACATGCACAATGCTGTCAGCGAGAACTTGGCGGCTATCCGTCCTGCCCGTGTCGGTCTCGAATACGACTCCTCCTTGATTCGCATGTTCTGCTCCGATCATCGCGACTACTTCAAGCGTGCACTTCGTGACCTGCTCTCGCCTCACAAGGCGTCCCGCTACGCGCAGGAGTTTTTGGAAGCCCCGGTACTGCCGACCGAGAGCCTGATGACAGTGGTGAGCGAGAGCGTGTGCCGACGGTCGGTCTTCCCTCTGCTCGATGAGCAGAGGGACGCTTACGAGTGTGTCCAAGCAGCTGTGAACGCCAGCAAGCAAGGAGCTCCTAAAGAAGCCGTCCTGATCGTGGGTGGGCCGGGCACAGGAAAGAGCGTCATCGCCGTGGAGTTGCTGGGCTCCTTGAATCGACAGGGCATTCGTGCCGTTCACGCCACTGGCAGCAAGTCTTTTACTCTTACGTTGCGTGACAACGTCGAGAGGGTGGACCGGCGTGCCGCCCGCAGCTTCTCCTATTTCAACAGCTACACTCACGCCACTGCGCACAATGTTGATGTCCTGATCTGCGATGAAGCCCACCGGATACGTGAGACGTCGGACCGTCGCCGCAGCACATGGGACGGCGAGCACGATCGCCGTCAGGGCAAACCTCAAGTACAAGAGCTGATCGAGGCCGCCGCGGTTCCAGTGTTCCTCCTAGATGAACACCAACTCGTCCGCCCGGGCGAGGTGGGCTCCGTTCAGCTGATCCGCGATGCCGCAGCCAGCCTGGGAATCAAGGTTCAGCAGATCAATCTGCAGCACCAGTTTCGATGCGGCGGTTGTCCCGAGTACGTCATATGGGTGGAGCAACTGCTGGGGCTGGGATGGGAAGGCGGCCCGCAACCGTGGCAGCATCTGGAGTCCTTCGAGCTGTACGCGGCCCGTACTCCTGAGGCAATGGAGGAATTTCTGCGGGGCAAGCAGGCAGAGGGCCGCAGCGCTCGGATCGCCGCGGGCTTTTGCTGGCCGTGGAGTGACCCTCGCCCTGACGGGTCTCTGATCAAGGATGTCCGGATCGGCGATTGGCACCGGCCCTGGAACTCCCGGGCTGAGCGCGAGAGGAACGGCATACCTCCATCTAGCCTCTGGGCCACACATCCGGCTGGATTCGGCCAGATTGGATGCATCTATACCGCGCAGGGATTCGAATACGACTACGCTGGCGTCATATTCGGCGACGACCTGGTCTGGAGAGGACAGGCTTGGCAAGCCAACCGCCGAGCCAACCAGGACAGGGAGGTGCAGGGCGCTCCCCGGTTCGGCGAGCTGGTGCGCAACACCTACCGCGTGCTGGCGACCAGGGGCATGTCGGGCGCAGTTCTGTACTCGACCGACCCATCAACCAACCGCTTATTCTCGGAGCTCGGCATACCCATACTGTGACTCAGATGCTTCGCGTACCAGCGCGCCCGGCCAAACACGGAGCTACCACAGCCTCAATGTCACGTGCTAACCCAAGGTCGCCACGTGCTGATCAGCGCCCGCTCCAAAGCAGTGCCCAGATCTGGCTCGACGCCGAAGCAGCGTGTTCAGCAACAGACGTGCGGGCACCGCAGGCGTACCGATGACCCGCTCTGAGGCATCCGCTGCTTACTACGCACCGGCGTCGAGCTGCTTAGCAACCGACCACCAGACTGACCGCCGTGTTCGCCAACCGAGCTGCACGTCGAGTCGGGGCCACCTAGACGTCTACCAACGCATCATCGCCACCTAGCGCGACCAGGGTCGAGCCTGCTCGAATACCGGCTTGGCGAAGATCATCACCGTCATCAGCGCGGCGGTCCCGGCGACTGCGAGCGAGCTGGGCCTGCGCAACCTCGCCGACTAATTGCGAGATCACTACTCGAGGCCGGCGGGTTCAGACCACAACTACACACTCAGATCGGATCAGTCCGGAAAGTTTGAAAGAAGTCCGAGAGATGTGTCGGATCGGGGCGGTGGTGTTCGTAGCAGGAGTGAGGCCGCCACAAGTTGTACGTGGCCAAGGTCCCACAAGGAGACACCATGACTGCCATTTACACCTTCGACATCTTCTCCACGCTCGACGGCTTCGCCAACCACAACGGCGACTGGGGCGGCTACTGGGGCAAGCAAGGCCCCGAATTCCTCGCCTACCGAGCCGCTGCCTACCACGACCCGCTGCGCATGGTGCTGGGCGCCAAGACCTACACGTCCAACGCACCGTTCCTCAATACAGGCTTCGACCGAAGCCTGTACGACGAGTGGATCGCCCGCATGTTCGACTCCCCGGTCACGGTGCTCTCCAACCGGCTGACCAAGCCGCTGGAGTGGCAGGACACGACCATCGAGCTCGGCGATCCTGTCGAGGTGGTCAAGCGCCTCAAGGCCGAATCCGATGTGCCGCTGCGCTCCCACGGCAGTTTGACGCTAAACCGGGCACTGCTGAACGCCGGCCTGATCGACACCATCGAGGTGACGGTCTTCCCAGTGATCTCCGGGAAGACCGGTGTGGACCGAATCTTCGACGGCGCGGACGACTTCGACCTTGAGCTGCTCAGGGCCCGGACCTTCGATGGCCACACGCAGGTGCTGACCTATCGGCCAACCCGACACGGCTAATCGGAGACGGGCGGCGTCGAAACCCATCCCGGGCTCCTCATCCCCGCCGCATGCGTGGTGTGCCGCGCTGCGCTCCTGACGCCCACAAGACCGAAGACGAGGTAGCACAAAAACGCCCGGCACCAAGAGCACTAAGTTCAGCGGCCCAGCATGGTCCTATGGAGTCCAAGATCTAGCTGCGGCAGGATGGACGCCATGGTCGCGCACTGGTGGTCACAGCGGTCCGACGAGAACCTATTCATGGAGATCACGCGACGGGACGACATCAGCGGCGACCTCAAGGCGCCCCTCGCCGCAAGAGGCGGTGTGAGCACGCCAGGCTACGCGCTGGTCAGCGCGGTCCAGGCGAACAGCCTCATCATTCATTACGACAGTGCGGCAGAGCAGATTGTAGGCGTGAGCCGCGCGACAGGTGAGCGCTTCAACGAGCCGATCTGGTGGGTCGCACGTGGCTCCTACGCGAGAAGGGCCGGCGCCAAGCCTGGATGGCTTCCTGGCCTCGTCATTGCGCTGGCGGACTATCACCCTCTGACCGAGCCACTGCCCTTGGCGGTACTCCGTCAGCGCCGATTAGCCCTGTTCGCAGTCCGAGATGCCCTGCAGGCAGAGTTCCCAGGACAACGGCTCTACTTCCCGTGGATCCAGTACCAGGACTCCTTACGAACCTGGCAGACCTACCTCGCCAAGTGCCCGAAAGCAGTGCTTGACGTGCTTCCTGAGGTGAAGGAAGCCGTGGACGCACTCATCGGACAGCAGTCTCCTACGGTCCTCTCCCGGGATAGCGTCGAGGAGGCCGAACGTCAGGTCGTCGCCGCCGCTGGTCGCCCGCGAAAATCCCACAAGGGCCAAGGTTTCTCCGTGGACCAGCAGGTGAAGGTAGCGGTCGAGACTTACGCGATGAACGAGGCCCTTCTCCACTACAGCAGCCTCGGCAAGGTCACGGACACCTCTCGTACCGAGAGCTTTGACTATGTGGTCGAGATCGAAGGGGTCGCTTGGCATGTCGAGGTGAAGGGGACGACCGGCGACCCGCAGGAGATTCTCCTTACGCCGAACGAAGTCCAGCACGCCAAGGAGTACCCACACGTGGCCCTGTTCGTGCTCAGCAACATCACCGTTAGTCGCGACGACCAGGGTGAGATCGCTACGAGCGGGGGCGAATCCTCAATCTTCCGCCCCTGGTCCCTAGATCAAAGTCTGCTGTCGCCTATCGGGTACAAGTACCGGCTGTCTGGTATTGCCGAGGTATCGACGGACTGACGAGCGGATCGTGACGTGTGCCGCAACCATGTCTATGCGAGGTAGCCAGCTACAGGCGGCGTCCAGACCGCAGGTAGGAGCTCTGTCGCCCTTCGGTACGCATGCTTGAGAGTGTCATGCCGCTCGGCCACGGTGGCGCCGGTCTGGGCCATGAGCACTTCGCGAAGCGGATGACGTGATTCGATGAGGTCGTTGTTTCGTTGTTCGAGCCACGGCATCCACGTCTCGTGCGGAGCACGGCCGCCTTTGGCGCTGTTGCAGGACCAGCAGGCCAGGACGAGATTCCAGATGGCATCGACGTCGGGGCCACGCCAAAGACGAGTGAGCAGCTTCCAGGGCAGAACGTGCTCGACAATGGGTCCAGAGCCTGCGTTCTGCGTCATGAGCTCGTTGCAGTAGGCGCAGCGGCCATCCTGATATCCGTTGAGGGCGGCGACCACCCCGGTCACGCTTCGCCGACGCTGCTTGGACTGGAGGACCAGGGCCTGCTTGTCAGGGTCGTAAACAAGGGAGGGGCCCAGGACTCCGTCGGATATGCCAGTGGCCCACGCTGTCTCCACCAGCCGCCAACGGGCGACGGTTTCCGCGTCCAGGTCCTGAGCGTGCACCGATCGGGCGAGTTCGAGTAATTCGTCGCGCAACACGAGGCCGGGAGCGGTGAAGTTCTTGCGCTGATCCTCGTAATACCTGACCGGCGCCTGGTCGCCACCCAGCTTGGGGAACGCGTCGATGACATTGTTGAAGCCAAGCTGGACGGTTCGCCGGTGGAGCGTGTCACGGTCGAGCTCGCCGGCGTTGAAGGCGCGGCAGGCGTCCAGGAACTTACTTCGGGCCGAGGTTCCCTGTCGGGGCTGACGTTGAAGGGCCTCACACAGGAGTTCCGAGTACCGCGGTGCCAGTTCTTCGAGCGCGACGCGGTCACGGCCGGTGGCAGCGATCTCCAGCAGCGTCGCGCCGAAGGCGAACTTGTAGGTGGCCGAGTTGGCGCCGTACAACACGATGGCTCGCCATACGCTTTCACCGGTGACCACACCGCGGCGGAAGTCCATGTGAGCAGTATCGGCGAAGGGGGCGACAATTTTGGGCGAGGAACAGAGGATCGTCTACGGCAAGCTGGTCCGTGATCAGATCCCACAGGTCATCGAGGCCGATGGCGGGAAGGCCACGGTGCGTGTGCTTGACGAGTCCGAGGTGCTGCCCGCCTTGACGGCCAAGCTCGCTGAGGAGGCCGAGGAGCTGCGCCGTGCCGAACCGCATGATCGCCTGGAAGAGCTCGCCGATATCTACGAGGTTCTGATGGCCTTGACCGAAGCGCTTGGACACTCCGACGAGGAAGTCAAGGAGGCCGCACGTCACAAGCGCACCCAGCGAGGCGGCTTCAGACGCCGGCTCTGGCTGGACGAGGTGAGATCAGCCGAACGGTGATGCGAGGTAGATGGTGCTCAGCCGACTTCCGGTGCCTCCCAGGCCAGCGCCATCGATCCTCGACGAGGCCGCCCCGAGATGTCCCTCACGAGAAGGCCGAGGCCGGCAGCACTGCTGGACCGGTTACAGGTCGTACCGGCGGCTTATCTCCAGCGCCTGTTGCTCAGTGACCTCAACCGCGGTACGGGTAATCTGCCAGCGTAGATCGTTCAGGATGGTTTCACCCGCGTGCTGGACTCGCCCGTTGTGCCGATCGAGCTCTCCGTCGAAGGTCTTGGCGACCGGGCCCGTCCAGACCCTGCCAGTGTGGAAGTTCTTGGCAGGAGTGTTGAGCGCGTCCTGCATATCGTGAATCAACGGCTCTATCGTCTTCAGCGCGTTCTGCAGCGCCTCACGTAAGGGATTGGACACCATGTCGGGCATCGCTTCATCCCTCCTCTTTCTGAGACGGAGTGGGGGACGGCGAGTCGCCAACGAGGAGTCTCGGTGCTATCAGCTTCATGAAAGCCACCATGTCGGCGGCGTTGTCTCGCCCTTGAACGCCTTGCACGAGCTCGACTAGTAGGCGACCTTTCCCCATGACCATAATTGCCCCCACGCGACTCGTCTTATCGAAGTCCACCATGTAAGCGCCGTAGCCGCCCGGTACGATCTCAGGAAGCAGCTTCCCCCCGTCCTTGAGATATTCATCCACCTGGCCACGGACTCCACCGGAGTCGAGGATGACATGCAGCACTTGCTGTCGACTCTCTCCGCCGGACCTATATAACGCACAGTTTCCCCAACCCTCACCACCCTGCCACGGTTTGAGCGAGCCGTTCACGATCGGGTCACTCAAGCCGGTCATCAGCTTGGCAGCAGTTGCTGGAATATGCCCGCAAAGGTAGGGAGACGACGCGACCGACGGCAGTGGGGCCGTGTCGATCGCTGAAGGAGTCTCCTGGCACCCCGCTGTGAAGGTCAGTGCACACATGAGCAGGGCAGCCGCTCGCCCGACAGATGTCCTCATGCGACTAGAAGTCCGGGAAACCGTTGTCGAAAGCCTGGTCGAGGCTCTGCCCTACCTCAAGATCTACCCAGGGGTTATTCTCCGGGCGTCGTAACCATGCGTTATAGGCATTGTATGGTCGCTGATCTGATTTCATCATCTCTCCCAGCGTCTTCAGTGTTTTGCCGTCGTCCTCGACGAAATTGTTCGACGCGTTGCGAGGATCCGCACCGGGCGCTAAATCAGTCAATGACGCCCAGGGGTGCGATTTCGCCGGCGGATCCGAGGAGCCGAACATGCCATGGTTGAACATGGCCTGTACTCCAAGCTGACGAACCAGTTCGCGAGTTTGTCGAGACGTGAAGTTGGCGGACGACACAGCCTGCTTCTCCGCTGCGCCCTGGACACTGTCCTCAATCAGCCCTCCCCACGCGCCAACGACGCCCGCCGTGATTGGCCATGCTCCCGTCTGGGGGAAGGACAGACCCGTGTTGACGACCGCCATGAGGATCTTCATGTTGCGCTTCTGGGTCTCATCCAGTTCGCGCCCCTCCTCGATTTTTCCGATTCCAGCGGCGTGCACGAGCATCCCGAAGGCAGTTCCCGCCTCAGTCGCTGCAGTGATCAGGGTGCCCTTGTTGCGAGTCGCCGCGATGCGGGCGGCACCGTGATCGAACAGGGCACCGCTCCAGGCCGTCTGCGCCGCCATGACGACTCCGAACGCTTTGTCGTCCTTGGTGAAGACGTCCTTCATCACCGCGCTCAGTTCTTCACGGTCGAACTTCGCTCCCCATGGCTCCTTCCCGGGCATGCCTGGATGGTCTTCTTGATATACGCCAGGTTTGGCGAACTGCCCCGTCGCGGCCCGGTCGACATCAGGAATGTAGGCTGCCAGGATCCGTCCGATAGAGGCTGGAGCGACGAATGACTCCTGCGGTCTGCCGGCGTTGATCTGGTCGAATTCGAGATGTATGAGGGTTGAAGCCAGATCAGCCGATCGGTATCCGGACGACGGTTGCGCGGCCGACCCCGCGCGGTCCCGGAGGGACATCGTGGCCGCTTCCAACGCTTTGCCCACCGCCACGCCACCATCTCCCAAGGGAAGTGTGGTCGTGTAGTACTTCAGTCTGTCGTTGTCGGCGAAGAAGCCCTGAGCGGCCTCCGGATTTTTGCTCAACGCCTCCATCACGTCCGCCATCGGATGGCGTTCGACGCCGTGGTGCATCGCCTGCTTCCGCTCGGCGTCATCCAGCTTCCTGGCTACCTCCAGCAGGAAAGAGCTGTTGAAGGTCCCGTGTTTCAGTGCCGCGGCAATCCCCGCCTGGGTGGTGCGTGCGAGATTAGTCGTCAGGTCGTTACGCCACTGCGTGCTCAGCTGTGCGCTGGCACTACCTAGCACCTTGCCCAGGGCCCCTTGCAGCCGTTGAGGCTTCTTGCCCTGACGGTCGGTCCTGGCGAGGAGTCGCCGGACTCGCTCCGGGCCCATGGCGTTCATCAGTTTGAGCGCGAAACTCGCGTCTCCCGCATGCTTCTCCAGCTGGTCAAGCGTCTTGTCGTCGACTTCCTCAGCATCCGCCGCCCCGTTGAGGTACGCCGCCGCCGCATAAGCATCAGGGTCGTAGGAGACCTTCTTGTGTATCTCCTCGTCGAGCTCAATCAGTGCGCCCGCCCCCTTGGGTCCCCAGATTTCATTCACCGCCTGGATCGCATCGTTCCGACGACGAAGCTCAGGAGTTTTGGCGTGGATCCAGCTCCCCGCCTCCCGCATGGCGCCCAGTCCCGAGACGTCCAGCTCGAGCTTCTCCATGACACGCCGGACCAGCGGCTCGTTCCTCCGGAACAGGTCTCCGGCCCGGCCAAGCGCCTTCTCGAACTGATCCATCCATGATGGATTGATTCCGGAGTACCCATCGTCGAACGGCTTCGATGGTAGATCGGTCGGCTGGGTCATAAGCGTTTCCGAGATCTCGGGGGAACACGTTCGGACCGCCAATCAGCCTAGCCTCAGCCTGACATTTGTCTAAGGATCCCTGCAGTACCGATATGGCGAATGCCGTTTCCGACCAGGAGTACGCATGTCGGCCCACCTTCGGTTCAACCACTGGGCGGCGAGCACGCACACATGCAAGTCCTGTAGCTTCTGCCTGCGAGCAGGTAAAGGTCCGTCTATGATTCCGCCGACGTGACCTCCCCGCTACGCTTTCGGTGACCATGTGATGCGGCCCGACGGGCTTCCGCAGTCGTACGGCTTCGGCCGGAGCGGATAGGCCCCCACCCGCACGAGTTCAATCGTGCTGCCTGGGGGACAATCCGTGACGGCTCTGCGGCTGTCTGTCGACAACCTGCTCACCTCTCCGAACGAGGCCGTTCTGGCGGAAGCGATCGCTGAACACGTGCGGGCGAGCACGGGACGCCGCCCTTCCCCCTCCGAGTTCAGGTCCTGGCAGCGCAGCTTGCCGGTCCTCGCTCGCGACCTTGCCGACGCCGGGCTGCACAGGGTGGAGATGCTCGTGGAGTACAAGCTCCCCCTGACCAGCCGGCGTGTGGACGTGGTCCTCGCCGGCGTGCATCCGCGTACCGGCGAAGACTCCTATGTCGTCGTCGAGCTCAAGCAGTGGAGCCGTGCCGAGCCATCCGAGTCGGGCGAGCATCTGGTCATCGTGGAAGGCATGCCGGGCGGCGAGACGCTGCACCCGGCCGAGCAGGTACGCCGGTACTGCGAGTACATGTGCGACTTCCTCGGCGTGCTCAACGGCAAGCCGAATGCCGTGTATGGAGCCGCGTACCTGCACAACGCCATGGACCTGGACGTCGACGGCCTGTCGGAGCAGGTCCAGGACCAGCGCAGCCGACTGTTCACCAAGCAACGGCGCGGCGAGTTCCTTCGGTACCTGAGTGAGCGGCTGTCCGACAAGCCAGGTGCCGACGCCGCCGACCGACTCCTACGAAGCACAGTTGCTCCGAGCAAGCAGCTCATGACCTACGCTTCCCAAGAGATTCGCGAACGCGAGCAGTTCACGTTGCTGGACAAGCAGCAGGTCGCGTACGAGCTCGTCATGGGGGCTGTCGAGAAGGCACGACGGGCGGACTCCAAGCAGGTCGTCATCGTCACAGGTGGCCCAGGCAGCGGGAAGAGTGTCATCGCCCTGTCGTTGCTCGGCGAGCTGTACAGGCAAGGCCGCTCGGCCCTGCACGCCACCGGCTCGCAGTCCTTCACCAAGTCCATGCGCCGCTACCCCGGCCGCGGCAATTCCCGGATCAAGAACCTGTTCAAGTACTTCAACAGCTTCACCGACGCCGAGCAGAACGGTATGGACGTACTGATCTGCGATGAAGCCCATCGCATCCGTGAGACGTCCACCAACCGCTTCACCCCCGCCCCGAAGCGGACGGGACGCAGTCAGCTCGACGAGCTGCTGTCCGCGGCCCGGGTCCCGGTCTTTCTCCTTGACCAGCATCAGGTGGTACGGCCCGGCGAACTCGGCACAGTGCACAGCATCGAGAGCTACGCACGTGCCAAGGGGCACGACGTACGGCTCGTATCGCTTGATGAGCAGTTTCGATGCGGGGGCAGCCGGAAGTACGAGCAGTGGGTGCTCCGGCTGCTGGGCCTGGCCGACGGAGGGCCGCTGGAGTGGGACGGAGATCAGGACTTCGAGGTACAACTCGCTGAGTCACCGCAAGACCTTGAGGCCTACCTGAGCACCAAGACCGGAACCGCGCGCATGACCGCGGGCTATTGCTGGCGATGGAGCGACCCGCGCCCCGATGACACGCTCGTGAACGACGTCGTCATCGGCGACTGGGCACGGCCGTGGAACGTCAAGAACGACCGGGCTGTCGGCGACTACCCGCCGAGCGCGCTGTGGGCCAGCGAGCCGAACGGGTTCGGGCAGGTGGGCTGCGTCTATACCGCCCAGGGCTTCGAGTACGACTGGAACGGCGTCATCCTGGGACCGGACCTCACAGTCCGCGATGGGCAGCTGGCTACTGTGCGCGAGGAGAACAAGGACCCTGCATTCAGGAGCCGTAAATCCGTTCCTGATAGCGATTTCGACCAGCTTGTGCGTAACGTGTACAAAGTCCTACTTACAAGAGGTATGCGAGGAACGGTGATCTACGCGGTCGATCCCGAGCTGCGGAATCACCTCGCCGGCTTGATGCGCACTGCAAGGACTTAAGGCGCCTCGAGCTTATTGGCAAGAGCCGAGCCATGGCAGTTGTCGATCGCCATGGCTCCGGACAAACAGCACAACATTCTGTGGTTGCCTTACCACCTCGACCTACAAGGTGGAAGCGAACAACAACTCGGTGTAGAACCGATGACGACGGCTGCGCTTAACGCGATCTACGACACCCGGCAACCATCGCGAGTCGTCGCGAGCTCGTCATTGGGAGAACCACATGCGATGTACGCCCATGCAGGGCTGACAGTGCCGATCTTCAACGAGGGGCCAACCAGGTCCGTGGTGGCGCCTGATCGATCGCTGGATCTGTTCGCGAACCGCTTCGAGCTGACCCGGCACGTCGTCTCGCTCATCAACGAGGACCCTCCCGCTGAGCGGATCCTCTACCTGCACGGTTTGGGCGGCAACGGCAAGTCGTTGCTGCTTCGGCACCTGGAGACGCGTTGCTGCCTGCGTACGAACCAGTGGGAGACCGTCCGCAACGCCTCTGACGCCGAGCTGCTGGAGCAGCTGACTGAACAGGGCCAGCAGGTGCCGATGGCCAGGATCGACTTCGGAGCGCGACCTGCGGGAGAGAACCGCCCACAAGAGGCGTTCTCGGGACTGTTCATGCTCAAGCGCCAGCTCTCTCACTACGGGATCGCAACCCCGCGCTTCGACTTCGCCGCCATCACCTATCTCCACAAGCTCGGGTTCGACATCGCCCATCGGGTGCCCGAGCTGTTCCCCCGAGGCGAGATCAGCATCGCGATGGATCTCGCCGATGCCGTGCTCACGCTGCCCGTTCTGCGGGTGGGGCAGCAACTCTTCCAGCTGGTCAACTCGCGGATGGACAAAGTGTTCACCCGCAGGCGGATGCAGCGCCGAGTGCCGCAGGAGGACGCCGAGCAGATCCTCACACTGGTGCCCGAACCGGACCTCCTGCATGCGCTGCCCCGGCTGTTCGCCAAAGATCTGAACGACGCTGCCGGTGAGCATGCTCGGATCGTGCTGCTCTTCGACACCCACGAGGCGTTCTTTGGCGAGGCCATCGGCGATGCTGACAGCTTGATTCACGCGGACAAGCTGATGCGCGACGAGTGGCTGCGTTGCCTCCTGGGCCACCTCGATCTGGGAACCGGGATAGTCGCCATCGTGGCAGGCCGTACTCGCCCTCCGTGGTCAGCCGCTCCCGTCCTCCCGATCCCTGAGCGCTATATCGACCTCCGGCTGGTCGGGCATCTTACGAACGCCGACGCGAGCCAGTACCTCACCCTGGCGGGCATTGCCGATCGATCCATGCGCGCGGCCCTGGTGGAGTACGCCTCCACCGCGCCCGACGAAGTGCACCCCTACTTCCTGGGCCTGTGCGCCGATGTCGCACTGGCCGCAGGACCGCGTCTGACTCCCGGGGACTTCACCACTTTGGTGGACAAGGAACGCGATCTGGCGCACCGGCTGCTGCAGTGGACGCCGGCCGAGGCCGAGTACGGCATACTGGCGGTCAGCGCGTGCCGCGCCTTCACAGCCGAGACCTTTCGTCATCTGGGCCAGGCGCTCGACTTCCCCTGCGACCGCAGCGCGTTCAGCAGGCTGACGGCCTTCTCCTTCATCGCTCCGCTGCGCGGCGGTACGGCCAGTGGCTCCGGCGCGTACACGATGCACAACATCCTGCGCCGATCACTCCAGAACGTCCGCCCGTCGGAGGTCCGCAGAGCTCACGAGTTGCTGGCGCAGTACTACGGCGGGCGCAAGGAATTCACCGCCGAGTTGGATGCTGCTTACCACCTGAACCATCTGAACCCAGCGCAAGGCGTGGCTGCCTGGGTGGCGCTCATGGACCGCGGTTTGGCCACAGGCCGCTTCGACCAGTGCCGCGCTCTCGCGGGCCTGCTCGGCGAACTACGAATCGACCGCGACGAAGACAGAGGTCGTTGCCTGTATCGGGTGGCCCGCGCGTACCTCGGTCTGGGTCGCTGGAGCCAAGCGGAGAACCTCCTGAACGGCCTACCTCAACAGTCAGCACATGCTGAACTCGTACGTGCTGAGGTGGCGTTCTGCAGAGGCGACTTCGACCGCGCCGAGCACCTGGCGCGGACGGCGTTGGATCTCGCGGAAGGAGATGCCCGGGAAGGGTTCCTGTTCCGGCTGGCGGAGATCGAGCTGTATCAAGGACGCTTCGCCGACGGGCGTCGGCACGCCACCGAAGGCATGACCAACGCGACCGACCAGGCGCCCTGGCTGAAGTTGCTGGGCGAAATCGAGTACTTCTCCGGGAACGTTGACCGTGCGCATGCGCTCATCAACCAGGCCCTGCAGGACGTCGCTACCCGCCCCATCCAGGTGCAGGACCAGGCGTTGTACGCCGGCCTGCTGCAGGACGCCGCGCTCGTTGCCGAGGCCAACGGCGCCTGGGAAATAGCGCTGACCAGCCAGAACAAGGCACTCGCCATCCGCAAGGCGTCTGAAGACGTCCGCGGGATCGCCCAGTCTCTCCACGGGCTTGGCAAGGCCCAATGCGGGCTCGGTCTGCTGAAGGAGGCTGTTCACACCTTGTCCGAAGCTGGCCGCATCGCTCGGGATCTCGGCGACGGCTTGCTGGCGGCGAAGGTCACCCACAGTGAAGCCGACGCACGCCAGGCCAACGGCGATCACGCCGGTGCATGGCGACTGACTCATCAGGCGCTGACGGAGTTCGAGCACCACGGCACTCCCTATGACGTGGCGTCCGCGTGCCTCTCGATCGCGCGGCTCGCGGGTGGTCGGGAGCGGGTTCGCTTTGCCGACCGTGGACGGCGTGCCATTGCCCAAGGTGGATTTGGTGTCCTGAACCGGTTGTTCCCTGAGCAGGCCGTCCCCTCTGCGGACCGGATCCACAATGGGCTCATCGGTTTTTGCTGTGGTGACGCACTCGGAGTGCCGTGGGAGGGAAAGCCTCCTCAGGACATTGCGCTCACAGACACGCTGAGCGCGCGCGAGCAGTGGCCGACTGGCAGTACCTCGGACGACACCGAACAACTCATCCTGCTCGCGGCAGATCTGATCGACAACGGAGGCACGGAACAGACCTTCTTGACCGCCCTCGCCAGGGCACTGCCAACCATGCGCGGCGCCGGCCCCACCACTCGACGAGCAGTAGCTCGGTTCGAGGCGACCGGATCGCTCGCTGCCGATGGAGGCGCGACCAATGGCGCCATGATGCGCGTACTTCCACTCGGTTGGGCCCTGCCCGCAACCGCGACCGAACGCCGCCGCGAACTGGTCGTGCGCATGACCAAGACCACCCATGCCGACGTGAAGGCCATCGCCACCGCCTGCGCGGTGGCCGCGATGGGCTCATGGGCGCTTGAGACATGTGCCCCCGAAGAACTGATCGCTACCGCCAACGAGGAACTCGATCACTTCGGCGTTCCCCGCACCGAAGGATGGGCTCTCAGCACCACCGGAGTATCTCTGGACGTCATGGACACATTGGGAGCGGTCCTGCACGTGCTCAGCCGTCACCAGAACCCGGTCGACGCCATGCGGTATGCGGTCAGCCTTGGCGGTGACACTGACACCGTGGCTGCAATCGTCGGAGGCATCCTGAGCTGCCGCCAAGACACCGTGAACATCCCCTGGGCTCCGCAAGTCGTTCTCCCCGCATCCTTGTACACGATTGCGCGCGGACTGAGAGCAATGCGACAGGCGACGTATGCCTGACTTCTGGATCATCGGCCCCATAGCCTGGGACCTCGCCCTATACGTCGACCGCATCCCTGCAAGTGGCAACTTCGTCCAAGCCACGGAGAGCGTCGAGCGTCCGGGTGGAACCGGCGCGAATGTCGCCACCGCATTAAGCCATGCCGGCGGATGCGTCCACATGGTCGGCTACGTGGGTGCCGACGCCGCAGGACGGAACATGACCGAAGCGCTGGCCACGGCCGGCGTAGACGTTGACTACGTTCAGGTCCTACCCGGCCGTACGTCTTCTGTGGTTCTGCTCATCGAACCCGATGGTGAGCGCACGATCATTGGCATCCATCCTGACCTGCTGCACACCGTCACAATCCCAGTCGCAGCGGTGGCACCAGGTGACGTGGTCTACTTCGCCGCCTGGCACGACGCCTTCGTTCCTGCCGCGCAAGCCATGGCCGCCGCTGGAGCACTGGTTACCGGCGTTCCACCAGGGACAATCCCGGCCATGAAGTATCTGATCGGGTCCAAGAATGACTTCACCACCATTCCCGGAAGAACGACCGCCATCGTGACCGAAGGCGCCGAGGGCGTCACTGTCCATGCGGAAGGCCGAAGCGATCACTTCCCTGCCCTTCCGACAGATGCGGTCGACGCGACGGGGGCTGGGGATGCCTTCGCCGCCGGCCTGCTCTGGGAGATCGGCAAGGGACAGTCCCTCGTCGACGGTGTGCAGCTCGGGCTTGCCTGGGCGGCTGCCGCTGTCCAAGCAAAATCCTCCATGCCCGCCAGAACGCAGCCGCGCCGGCCGGGGAGCAGGGACCCGAAGGCATAGGACCCACCTGGCAACGCCCGTGCTCCCCCGGCCGATGTTGAGCGCCCGAGGTCTCCAGCGACATCAACGTGAAGCACGATGTAAAAACGGCCCCGGAGAGATCCGGGGCCGAGAGTGGATGGGCGTCGACTAATCGCTCAAGGCATCGTTGATCTTGTTGTTGATCTGCTCTTGCTGGCCGTCCATGCACTTGGCATAGACCCGGAGCAGGACGTCCACACTGTGTCCGGCGCGCTTGGCGACTTCGACGGCCGGGACCCCGGCATTCAGCCAGAGCGAGACCGCCGCGTGGCGGAGGTCATACGGGCGAGCAGCTAGCGACGAGGCGATCTGTTCCGGAGTGAGCGCAAGCTTGCGGGCTTCCTGCCAGACATAGGAGTGCGCGGAGCTGGAGTAGGTGCCGCCGGTGCCTGTTGCGAAGATCCTGCCGTCCTCGGCAGTGCCATAGTCGGCGACATGCTCGCGGAGCATGGCGACCAGCACGGGCGGAATGGGGATCTCCCGCGTCTCCTTGTCCGCACGGTGCTTCAGGCTGCGTGGCTCGTGGGTTTCACCCGAGTTGGTCCAGCGCTTCGTCCCTTGGGGGCGCGCCTTCTCCAGGACGATGAGACCCCAGCCCGACTCCGGCAGAGTGCAGTTCTTCAGCCGTAGGTCGGCTGCCTCTTCCGGTCGGAGGGCGGCGTAGTAGATACATGCGAACAATGCCTTGAGTCGCTGACCGCGTTTGCGCCCGACCTTGGGAACGGCGTCGAGAAGCTGCCGTGCTTGGACCGGGTTGACCACCGTACGAGGATCGACGGCCGTCACAGCCTTGGGCACAGTCCACTTGATCCCGTCCAGCGGGTTACTGCTGAAGGCTTTCTGCTCCACCGCGTGTTCCAGCAGGTGGTGCAGTATGGCGCGCTTACGTCGCACCGTATTGGCGCCTGCGGGTGTACCAGCGAAGGTGACCGAGATGGATGCGAGGGCCGTACGGAGGATGTGAGCCTCTCCCAGGGCTGTCAGCGGAAGAGAAGCCCTTTCCAGCCAGCTCAGCGCTGCGGCTTGTGCCGAGGTCAGTGTCACTCGCCGCTTCTCCGGAAGCAGCGCATGGACTCTGAGCACCTCCCGCAGGTCCCCATCAGAGGGACGGCGCGGCACGTCCGCCACCAAGGCAGGGATCAGCGACAAGAGCGCGTAAGCATCCGTCTCTCGGGTACGCTCCGCGGACGTGCTCCACCGGCGGAGAACGTACTCCTGGGCGAACTCCAGAAAGGTCGGTCCGCGGGATTCCGGGGCCAGCATCGACACCGGCAGCCCCGTGGCGACGTCGAACTCCTCCCCCGTCTTGGCCGCCTGCCGAAGATCGGATATGAAGGCGTTGGCCAATCCCTTGGTCCGAAAGCTCTTGGACTTCTCCTTGCCGGCAACCCTCCAGCGCGCGACGTACACCGGCGTACCGCGGTTGGAGCGCTGCTGGATCTGGCTGAACTTGACGTCGTAGGTGGTGTTCACGCAGCCTCCCGTCGAGAGTTGAGCCAGGCGATGAGGTCGCTCCGCCACACGCGGAGTTCGAGGTTGGGCAGCTGGACGCAGACCGGCGCGCGGCCGAGCTCACGCCAGCGGTAGAAGGTGCGACGGGAGACTCCGCCGAGTTCGGCGAGAACCTGAGGAACGGTCAGCAGCTCGTCGCTTCTGCTCATCGAGGATCACCGCTGATCGTTGGAAGTCGGACGCCGGTGAGGGCCGCGGCGAGGAACTGTTCTCCTATGGAGAGCCCTTGTCCGGCGTACTGCCAGTGAGCGACGACAAGGACGGTGTCCTCCTTGAACAGGGGAAGGCGCCCAGTGGAGAAATCTTCAGTGCGCATGTGCTCTTCGCGGGCGGCGCGGAGCTCGCCGAGGGTGGTGGAGTAGCGGCGGCTCTTGGTCGAGAAGTGGCCGCGGAAACCGAGCATGTGAGCCCAGTGAGTGAGCCGGAGCTCGGCCAGGCTGGGCTGGCTGCCCAGGCGCATGCAT
The DNA here is from genome assembly GCF_040675235.1 of Nonomuraea sp. NPDC049637. NCBI lineage: Bacteria > Bacillati > Actinomycetota > Actinomycetes > Streptosporangiales > Streptosporangiaceae > Nonomuraea > Nonomuraea sp. NPDC049637. The sequence goes on along the minus strand of NZ_JBFAOM010000057.1, from coordinate 3,069 downwards.
GCGCCGATCAGACGTCGGGCGTGATCACGGATGGGCAGCGCGTCGAGGTTGTCCAAGGGTTGAATGCGCCGATCCAGAGTGCCGGTGCATTCGGCGGCCTTGGTGGCGTACTTGGCGACGTAGCCGGCGACGGCCTGTTCGGTGAGGTCGCCGTCCATGGTGATGCAACGGATGTCGAGTTGCGTGCCCCATCGGAAGGTCCGCTCCAGAGTCTTGATCTGAGCGGTCACCGCCGTGGCTGCGTGGTCGACGGCATCGGTCAGAGCCTCAGTCGTGGCCCATGGTGGTGGGGGCGAGTTCGGACCGTCGGGTCCGTCGAGGCGGATGACGGCGTGAAAGTGGACGACGCCGCGGCGCTGGTACTCGGCGACCTTGGCGAAGGCGATGCCGGCGTGCTCGCGCAGCGCCTTGACGGTCAGGCCGTTGAGCCGGGCGAAGCGGCGACGCAGGGCGAGGGTGAACCGGCGCCACAGCTCCGGGCTGATGGCATTGAACAGGACCGAACCGTCGTAGTCGTAGCACTCAGGGCACAGCGGCTCCCCTAGCTGGGGATCGTCCGCGCTGTGGTGATCGGTGCACGACATCGCCCGCCCGTGCGGGCAGGTCTGAGCGTCGCGACGAGGGTGGCAGGGCAGGACCTTGCCGTTCTTCTCCCGCCGCGCATGAACGACTCCGAAGGACGGTGCGGTGAGCGTGACGAACAGGCACGGATGCGAGCTGACCGTCTCTGGTACGCCCTTGCCACCGACGAGACCGGCACGAACGAGTTGGTAGGTGTCGGCACGGTAGACCTCCGCGCAGGCAGGGCAGCGGGAAGCGCGGCGGGTCTTGCACGGCACGCGAAGGATGCCGTTGGGCTCGATGCTGGTGCTGTAGCGATGCAGAAGGTGTCCGGTTGCTTGGTCGTAGTGTTCGACCTTGCCCCGCAGGTGAATGGGTTGACGACAGCCGCCGGTGCGCTTGATCTGGCAAGCCCAGCGGTCGTAGTCGGGGTCATGGAGACGGGAGATCATCCCGGCTATGGCGTGTGGGTGGTGCAAGATGGATCCGTCCTATCCGGATGTGCTCTGGGTGGGATGGCCCCTCACCTGGCGCGGAACTTGGCGGTTGTGTGGCCAGGTGAGGGGATCTCGGCTATTCGCCGTGGTTGTCGATGCCGATGCCGTGGCAGTCGCGGCAGGTTGCGCGGTCTCCGTCGAGACCGGAGCCATTGCAGGTGCAGCAACAGCCATGGGCGAACGGAACGGCGGCGAGAATTTCGGGCCAGCCGGCCCAAGGCTCTTCGGGGTTCATCGTCAGCAGCCCTTGCGTGGCGTGATCGTGAGATAGAGGCGGTAGCGCCGCGGATGGTTTCGGTCAGGGAAGGCTCGCGACATGGACGTGACGGTGAAGTGCTGACGTAGGCCGATCATGCCGAGGGTGAGTTCGGCGCGGTTGCCTTCGAGGCGGATGCGCATGTGTTTCTCCTAGGTGTTGTCGGTCTGTATGCAGTCGCGGTAGCTGTGCACGGCGGCGTGGCGAATGCGGGCAGCGGCGAGGATGGCGATGAACTCGTAGCGGACCGGCCCGAAGTCGATGCAGGTCATGTAGTGGCCATGGAGCACGTTGTCGGGGTCGATCTCCGTACCGAGCAGCGCGGCGACCTGGTCCACCTCAGCGCACATCTGGTCGTCAGGGCCGCTGCTGGGAAAGGCGCGGATGATGACGGGTGCCATGGAGATCGGTATCTGGGAGTTGGCCTTGAGGAAGCCCGCCATGGCGATGAGTCCGGCGATAAGGGCGTCTCTGTCGTTCTGCATGACGATTTGCCTTTCAAGTGACTTCTGAGATGGTTCGCAGGTTGCGGAGTAGATCGGAAGCAAGCTGGTCGGAGACGCCCAGGCGAGCGCGAAGAACGTCGCGGGTGATGGGCTTGCCATGCCTCGCGTGATGTTCATCAGCCACGCGGCGGGCGTAGTCGATCAGAGCTGGGGACGGTCCTGGTCTGTCGTCCTGGTCGTCCTCGGGCGGGACGAGTGCTGGACGATCACCAGCCGGTACGGCCGGCGTTTCGGCGGGGCGAGGACGCGGCGGGACGTCGATCGGGCACACTTTGAAGGCTTCTGGGGACGGATCAGGACGGGGGCAGGAGGTGCGGCGTTCAAGCATCGAGACCGCGACGAGGAATGCCGCCGCCGGAGTCGCCGCGGTGATCCACCCCCAGACGGTTGGGTCGGCTTGTTCGAGGTTGGCCGCCAGGGACAGGACGACGCCTCCAGACAGGACAAGGACGGGCCAGGAGACCAGTCCGCGTCGCTGACGGCCGGCCTTCTTGTCACGCTGGCGTTCACGGGCGGCCATGACACAGGTGAGGTCGACGCAGACGGCGATCGCCCAGGCCATCCAGCCCGACTGTCCGTGATCAATGGCGGTCTCGCGGATGTGGGTGAAGGACCCGGCTCCGGCGATGAAGGCCAGGACGAGGACAGGGCCGGTGTCGAGCAGCCAGCGGGCGAGGCAGCGCATCGGTTCAAGCCTTTCGCGGGTCCGGGATGGACTCGAGGAGCTCGGCGAGGTCGGCGTCGGTCATCGGCGAGGGATGACCGGAGATGACGTTCTCCCAGGGCGGCGTTCGGTCGGCGTATGTGGTGGCGGCATGTTCAGCGGCCTGTTCACTGACGTAGAAGGAGCGGGCCCGATACCACTGGCCGTCCTGGGAAGCGACGATCGCGACGCCCGGCGTCTCGGCGGGGATGGCCCGCGCCGAGGCGAGGGCAGCGGGGTCGAGGTCGCCAAGGGTCATGGTGGCGGTCTCGGGATCGTTGACCCGGTGGCAGATCCGCCCTGAGCACTGAGCACGAAGAGCGGTGACCCCAGGACCTAGGTCGGAGCCGATCCGTTGACCACAGCAGAACAGGTAGATCCCGAACGCCCGCCCGAGCTGCGCGACCCTGAGCAGCGCGGTCGAGGTCTTCGCGATCTCGTCCTTCTCGCTCTTGTCGGCCATGAGGTACAGCTCGGCCAACTCGTCGACCAGGACAACGATGGGCACAGGCCGTTGCTCGTCCACCAACTGCCAGATGTTGCGAG
>NZ_JBFAOM010000056.1:0-57239 GCF_040675235.1 Nonomuraea sp. NPDC049637 | reverse complement strand
GGTCGGCTTCGACGGCTCCGGGCACGCGCGGGCGGCCATGGAGTACGCCGTCGAGCAGGCCAGGGCGCGCCGGGCGCGGCTGCACGTGGTCTCGGCCTGGCAGATCCCGGTCTCCTCGCCGTACGCCGCCGCCTACGGCAGCCTGATCGAGGTCATGCAGGACGCCGACCGGCAGGCGCACGGGCACGTCGTCCCGTGGCGGCACGCCAACCCCGACCTGGTCATCACCGAGGAACAGCCGTGCGAGCACCCGGTCTCGGCCCTGGTCCGCGCCGCCGGGACGGCCGACCTGGTGGTGGTGGGCTCGCGCGGGCTCGGCGGGTTCGCCTCCGCCGTGCTGGGCTCGGTCGGCCACGGGGTGCTGCACCACGCGGCCTGCCCGGTGGCGGTCGTCCGGCCCCGCTGCTGACCTTCGAAGCCGCCCCCCTTCACATGGAGTGGATGCGCCGGCCGGTGATGTGGTGGGGGACGATCCGGATGTGCAGCCGCCGGTCGCCGCCCGCCCACGGGGTGACGTCCGGCTCGGCGGCCTGCTCGTCGGGGGTCACGTGGTGGGCGGGCCCCTGCACGAGCACGCTCCACCCCTGCCGCCGGGCCTCGTCGATCCGGTCCACCTCGAACCCCACCATGACCTCGACGCCCTCCAGACCGGTCCGCAGGTCCTCGTCGAGCGGGCCGCCCGCGGCGGTGCGGAAGACGATCGCGCCGTCGTGCACGCGGAAGTTGACGGGCAGCACCGTCGGCCCGTGCGAGCCGTTGAACGCGATCCGGCCGATGCCGCCGGCCGCGATCAGGCGCAGGCACTCCTCGCGGTCGAGCACCTCCAGGACGGGCTCGGCCATCGCGGGCCCGACGCCCGGCGGACGGTCGCGCCCGCCGCCCAGCAGGTCCCGGCCGGTGGTCCCGAGCGCGTCGGCCAGGCGGTTCAGTGTCCCCCGGTCCGGGATGTCGACGTGCTCCTCCATGTACCGGAGGTAGCCGGCGGACATGTCCGCCCGCTCCGCTACCTGCTCGACGGTGAGCCCCAGCCGCTGCCGGTGGTACCGGATGCGGTGGCCGAAGTCGCCGGTCCCTGTCACTGTCTCCTCCTGCCGCTGCGTCCCTTTGCCTGTCGCAGCCTTCCAGGCACCCCCGTACCCCGGACAGGGTCTTTCGCCCCTTCAGGGGACCAACGTCCCTCGCCCCGGGGACGCACGGCCCTACGGCGCGGACGCCGGGAAGAGGAGCCTGGCCTGCATGGATGTCCTGGATCTCTCCCGGTGGCAGTTCGGCATCACGACCGTCTACCACTTCCTCTTCGTGCCGCTCACGATCGGCCTGTCGATCATCGTGGCCGGTCTGCAGACGGCGTGGCACCGGACGAAGAAGCCGGAGTACCTGCGGCTGACCCGGTTCTGGGGCCGGCTGTTCCTGATCAACTTCGCCATGGGCGTGGTGACGGGCATCGTGCAGGAGTTCCAGTTTGGGATGAACTGGAGTGACTACTCCCGCTTCGTCGGCGACGTGTTCGGGGCGCCCCTGGCGATGGAAGGGCTGATGGCCTTCTTCCTGGAGTCCACCTTCCTCGGCCTGTGGATCTTCGGCTGGGACCGGCTGTCGCCCCGGCTGCACCTGGCCACGATCTGGCTGGCCGCCATCGGCACCAACATCTCGGCCTACTTCATCCTGGCGGCCAACTCCTGGATGCAGCACCCCGTCGGCTACCGGATCAACAACGGCCGCGCCGAGCTGACCGACATCTGGGCCGTCCTGACCAACTCGACCACGCTGGTCACCTTCCCGCACGTCCTGTTCGGCGCGTTCCTGACCGCGGCCGCGTTCGTGCTGGGCGTCAGCGCCTGGTTCCTGCTGCGCAAGCGGGACGTCTCCCTCTTCCGCACCTCGGCCCGGCTGGCGCTGGCCGTCAGCCTCGTCTCGGCGGTCGGGGTGTCGTTCTCCGGCCACTGGCAGGCCCAGATCATGACCGAGCAGCAGCCGATGAAGATGGCCGCCGCCGAAGCCCTGTGGGAGGACGAGACCTCCGCCGGCTTCTCCCTGTTCGCCATCGGCGACGTCGAGAACGGCCGCAACCACGTCAACCTGCAGATCCCGTACGGCCTGAGCCTGCTGTCCACCAACACCCTGGACGGCGAGGTCGAGGGCATCAACGACATCCAGGCCCGCTACCAGGCCCTGTACGGCCCCGGCGACTACCGGCCGATCGTCGGCCTGGCCTACTGGTCCTTCCGGCTGATGATCGGGTTCGGCATGTTGTCGGCGCTGCTCGCCCTGGCCGGGCTCTGGCTGACCAGGCGCGGCCGGCTGCCCGCGGGCCGCTGGGCCTACCGGCTGGCCATCGCCGGCATCGGCCTGCCGTTCCTGGCCAACAGCATGGGCTGGATCTTCACCGAGATGGGCCGCCAGCCGTGGACCGTCTTCGGCCTGATGCGCACCGCCTACGCCGTCTCGCCGACGGCGGACGTCCCCTCGGTGGCCATCACGCTGGTCGGCTTCACCCTGGCCTACGCCGTGCTCGCGATCATCGAGATCCGGCTGCTGGTCAAGTTCATCCGGATCGGGCCGAACGAGCAGGACGAGCCCGAGACCGCCGTCCCCGCGCTGAGCTACTGAGGAAATCATGGAAAACGTCTGGTTCGTACTGATCGCCGTGCTGTGGACCGGCTACTTCCTGCTGGAGGGCTTCGACTTCGGCGTCGGCATCCTGATGCCCGTCCTGAGCCGCGAGGAGGCCGACCGGCGGGCCGTCCTGCGGACGATCGGCCCGGTGTGGGACGGCAACGAGGTGTGGCTGCTGGTGGCCGGCGGCGCGACCTTCGCCGCCTTCCCCGAGTGGTACGCCACCCTGTTCAGCGGCTTCTACCTGCCGCTGTTCCTCATCCTGCTGGCGCTCATCGCCCGCGGCGTGGCCCTGGAGTACCGCAGCAAGAGCGACAGCACCCGCGGCTGGGACCGGGCGCTGTTCTGGGGCTCCCTCGTCCCTGCCTTCCTGTGGGGGGTGACGTTCGCCAACATCGTGCGCGGTGTGCCGCTGAACGCCGAGCACGAGTACACCGGCACGCTGCTGACCCTGCTCAACCCGTTCGCGCTGCTCGGCGGGGCGGCCACGCTGCTGCTGTTCACCCTGCACGGCGCGGTCTTCCTGGCCCTGCGCACCACCGGCGACCTGCGGCTGGCCGCCGGGCGGATGGCCAAGAGCATCTCCCCGGCGGCGTTCCTGGTGGTGATGGCGTTCCTGCTGCTCTCCGGCGGCGGCGGCGCGCTGCGGTGGGCCGCCGTGGCGCGGGTCGCGCTCGGCCTGGCCGGCGCGGTGGCCGCGACCGTGCGCGCCCGCGACGGGTGGGCCTTCACCGCCAGCGCGGTCGCCGTGGTCGCCCTGGTGGCCGCCATCTTCAGCGGCCTGTTCCCGAACGTCATGCCCGCCCTGGACCCGGCCAACAGCCTCACCGTGACCAACGCGGCCTCCAGCCCGTACACGCTGACCGTGATGACCTGGGTCGCGGCCATTTTCACGCCCCTGGTGCTGGCCTACCAGGCCTGGACGTACTGGGTGTTCCGCCGCCGCCTCACCGGCGCCGTCCGGACCTGACGGCCGGCCGGATCGTCGGCCGGATCGTCGGCGGGGTCCGCGCGGCGGCGTCAGCGCCGGGCGGCGTCCACCGCGGCCAGCACGGCGGCGGACATGGCCTGGTGGCCCGAGGCGTTCGGGTGGAGTCCCACCGAGTCCACGCCCTCCATCGGCTCCATCCACCGGACGCCGAGGGGCTTGCACAGGTCGTGGCCCACCGAACCGGTGTAGGTGTCGACGAATCGGGCGCCGCCCGCCGCGGCGCGGGTGGCGAGCATGGTGTTGAGGCGCTTCTCCACGTCCCGCAGCCAGGGGGCGTCGCCCTTGGCGATGGGGACGGTCGCATAGCAGTTGCTCCCGTCGTCCGGCATGATGACCGGATATCCGACGACGAGGACGTCCGCGCCGGGGGAGCGCCGCCTGATCTCCTGGAGCACGGCGTCGACCTTGTCGCCGGTGGCGGCGATGCGCCCGGCGAGCTGGTCGATGCCGGCCAGGGTGTAGCTGGCCTTGCACGGCGAACCGCCGGGGTTGAGCTTGCCGAGGATGACGCAGCGGCCGATGATGCCGCTGACGTTGATGTCGTTGCCGCCGATCCCCAGCGTGACCAGGTCCGTCTCCGGGCGGAGCGCGTCCAGCTGGGGCGGGGCGGCGCCCTGTGCGCCGGTCATGTTCTCCGTGGTCGCGCCGGCGCAGCTGACGTCCGTGAAGGTGGCGACGGCCCGCGCGGCCGCGGTCAGGGTCGGGTAGTTGCGGTCGGAACGGCCGCAGTCGGCGTCCGTCTGGGTCGGGATTCCCGGGCCCGCGGTGTAGGAGTCGCCGAGGGCCACGTAGTGGCCGACGGCGGTGTCGCTGACGGTGTCGCTGGTGGAGCCGTGCGCGGCCGGCGTCGCCAGGAGCGAGGAGACGGCCGCCGTGACGACCACCGCTGAGAACGTGAGGGACTTCTTCCCGAACATGGTCACCTTCTCTGGAGGGGGGTGAGGGCAGGGGCCGGCGCGGCGGCGGAGGCGAACGCCGCGCACGCAGGGCGAACCCGCGGGCGCGCAGCCATTTCCTACCAGGTGGTTAGTTTTGCCGGGGCGCGGGCGTCCCGTCAAGATCCGGGTCGTGGTTCGGGCGGGGTGATCATGGGCCGGGCGCGGCGCGTAGGGTGGTGACCCGAGCGGATACGATCCGTTCGCAGGCGACGCCGGGAAGGGCGGGTGATGGTCCGGTGGCGCAGAGGGCGACCGTCTACGACGTCGCTGAGCGGGCAGGCGTCTCCATCGCGACGGTCTCGCACACCTTCCGGCAGCCGGAGAAGGTCCGCCCGGAGACGCGCGAGCTGGTCCTGCAGGCCGCGCGGGCCCTCGGCTACGTGCCCAGCGGCAGCGCGCGTGGCCTCGCGAAGGGCCGCTCCCAGGCGCTCGGCCTGTACGCCTTCGACATGTTCCTGCCCTCCGACCTCGGCGCCCCGGACCTCGACGCGATGGTGGCGCGGGAGCTCGACGGCCTCGGTGACGTGCGGCGATTCCCGCTCTACGTCGACGAGATCCAGCGCGGGTTCGAGCTGGAGGCGCAGCGGCTGGGCCGCCCGGTGATGCTCGGGTCGGGGGCCAGCCGCGACTCGCTGGGCAGCTTCGACCTGGCCGGCAGCGTCGACGGCCTGGCGATCTTCCCGGGCGGCGCGGCGCGCGACCTGCTGGAGCACGTGGGGCGCGGCGTGCCCGTGGTGATCTTCAGCAGCCCGCCCATGCACGACCCGCTGCACCACATCACGGTGGCCAACGAGAGCGCCGTGCGCGAGCTCGTCGATCACCTGGTCGAGCGGCACGGCCGCCGGTCTCCGGCGTTCCTCGGCGAGCCGGCCGCGCCCGACATCGCCGCCCGGTTCGCCGGGTTCCAGGCCGCGCTGGCCGCGCACGGGCTGCCGGTCCCCGAGGAGCCGTTCGACGCCACCGCGCTGGCCCAGGACAGCCTGCGCTCGTTGCGGGCCGCCATCGCGGCCGGCGACGTGCCGGACGCCCTGGTCTGCGCCACCGACCAGCTCGCGCTCACCGTGATGGACCTCCTGGCCCGGCACGGCGTCCGGGTGCCGGACGACGTCGCGGTCACCGGCTTCGACGGGATCGTCGCCGGGCGGCTCTCGAACCCGACGCTGACCACGGTCCGCCAGCCGTTCGCCTCGATGGGCCGGCTCGCGGTGCGCATCCTGACCGACACCGCGTCGGGGGTGTCCCACCCCAGGTCGTACGTGCTGCCGACCCGCATGGTGCTCGGCCGCAGCTGCGGCTGCCCCTGACGAAGTTTTATCTCGATTGCGCAATGGGGCTGGATTTCTGGCGAGTTAAGCGCATAAATTCTCAGCCGTTCGGGGGAGGGAACACAGGCCGACAGGAAGGAACTGGCCGTGCGACACAGATCTACAGTGGCGGCCCTGGTCGCGATCGCTGCCGCGACGGCGCTCACCGCGTGCGGCCGGGCCGACGAGGGCGCCGGACGGGCTCAGCCGTCCTCCAGCGTCGCGGCCAAGGCCGCCGGCGCGATCACGATGTGGGCGATGGGCAATGAGGGCGAGCTGCTGCCCGAGTTCTTGAAGAAGTTCGAGGCCGCCAACCCGGGGGTCAAGGTCGACGTGACCGCCATCCCCTGGGACTCGGCCTACCAGAAGTTCCAGACCGCCATCGCCGCCGGGAACGTTCCAGACCTGGCCATGATGCCCGGCCTGCCGGTGTTCAAGGACGCCTTCGCGCCCGTGCCCGGCACCATCGACACGGCGGGCATGTACCCGGGAGCCGTCTCGACGGGAACGATCGGCGGCCGGCTCCTGGAGGTGCCCTGGTACGTCGACGTCCGCGCGCTCTACTACCGCACGGACCTCGCGCGCAAGGCCGGCTGGGACAAGCCGCCGGCCACCTGGGACGAGCTGCGGCGGATGGCGGCCGACCTGCAGCGCAAGGCCGGTGCGAAGTGGGGCATCCGGCTGCCCGCGGGCAGCACCGGATCGTTCCTGTCCTCGCTCTGGATGCCGTGGTCCAACGGCGCGGAGCTGATGAACGCCGACCAGTCCTCGTGGACACTCGACACCCCGCAGTTCGCCTCGGCGTACGAGTACCTGGCGTCGTACTTCAAGCAGCGCATCGCCGACCCGAACGCCGACACGGCGCCCGCCGCCGCGGTGAAGGACTTCCTGACCGGCACGACGCCGATGCTCGTCGCCGGCCCCTTCCTGCGCGGCGCCATCTCCCAGGCCGGCGGGGACGCGTTCGCGGGCAAGTACGCGACCGCGCCGCTTCCGGCGGGGAAGAGCTCGACCTCGTTCGTCGGCGGCGCGAACCTCGTGGTCTTCAAGGCCGCCAAGAACCCCGGCTCCGCCTGGAAGCTCGTCCAGTGGCTCAGCGAGCCGCAGACCCAGGCGGCCTGGTACAAGGTCAGCGGCGACCTGCCGGCGACCCAGAGCGCGTGGCAGGATCCGGCGCTGGTCGCCGACCCGACGCTCGCCGCGTTCGCCGAGCAGCTCAAGACGGCCAAGGCGCCGCCGCAGCTGGTCGCGTTCGACAAGGTCGGCGCGGCGGGCGACTCGGCGATCGAGCAGATCATCAAGGGCGGCCTGCCGGTGGCGGACGCGCTGCGCAAACTCCAGCAGCAGGCCGACGGCATCGGGGTGTCCTGAGCGGTGTCGAACCCCATGTCACCCGCCGCCCCCGGACGGGCGCGCGCCTCCCGTGACGCGCGCGCCCCCCGGGCCGCGGGAGCCAACTCCGAACGCCGGCGCCGGCAGACGACGATCGCCTGGCTGTTCGCCGCGCCGTTCGTCGTCGTCTTCGCGGTGTTCATGGTCCTGCCGATCGCCGCTTCGATCGGCTTCTCCTTCACGGACCTGACCGCGCAGGACATCCAGTCGCCCTTCAACGTGGACTTCGTCGGCCTGCAGCAGTACGCGGAGGTCCTCACGGATCCGGAGTTCCAGAACGCCGCCGGGGTGACGGCGCTGTTCGTCCTCGTCGGCATCCCCGCCACGGTGGCGCTCGGGCTGGGGCTGGCGCTGGCGCTCAACTCGGGCGTCCGCCGGCTCAGGCCGGTCTACCGCGTCGCCTTCTACGCGCCGGTGGTCACGAGCGTCGTCGCGGTCTCGGTCATCTGGCGCCACATCCTCGCCCGCGACGGGCTGCTCAACATGGTCCTCGCCCTGGTCGGCGTCGACGGGCCGGACTGGCTGAACAGCACCACCTGGGCCCTGCCCTCGCTGATCCTGATGGCCGTCTGGCGCAACACCGGGACCCTCATGGTGATCTTCCTGGCCGGGCTGCAGGCCGTCCCGGCCGACGTCAACGAGGCGGCGGCGATGGACGGCGCCGGGCCCTGGCGCCGCCTGCGCAGCATCACGCTCCCGCTGCTGCGCCCCACGATCCTGCTGGGCTGCGTGCTCATCTCGGTCGGCTACCTGCAGTTCTTCGAGGAGGCATTCGTGATGACGCAGGGCGGGCCGCTCGGCTCCACGCTGTCCATGACGTACTACACGTTCAACGCCTTCGGCTTCGGCGACTTCGCCAAGGCGTCGGCGGCGAGCTACATCATGTTCGTCGTCATCGCGGCGGTCGGCGTGCTGCAGTTCCGCCTGCTCAGGAGGGCCGCATGAGCCGGCCGGGAGGCCTGACGGCGCGCTCGCTCAGCTACGTGGTGCTGACCGCGGGCGTGGTGGTGTGGCTCGCGCCGTTCGCCTGGATGGTGCTGGGCGCGTTCAAGACGCAGGACGAGATCTTCGCCGACCCCCCGACGTGGTGGCCGCACTCGCCCACCGGCGGGAACTTCGCCCGCTGGCTCACCGAGCTGCACTTCGGCACCTTCTTCGGCAACAGCCTCCTCGTCGCCGTGCTCACCGTGCTCGGCAACCTGCTGTTCTGCTCGATGGTCGGCTACGCGCTGGCCAAGATGGACTTCGCCGGGAAACGCGTCCTGCTCGGCGTGGTGCTGGTGACCATCATGGTGCCCGGCGTGGTGACCTTCGTCCCGCTCTTCGTGATCGTCGCGAAGATGGGCATCCTCGACACGTACGGGGCCCTGGTGCTGCCGTTCCTCACACAGCCCGTGGGCGTCTTCCTGATGCGCCAGTTCATGCTGGACATCCCCGACTCGCTGCTGGAGGCCGCGCGCATCGACGGCGCCTCCGAGGCGAGGATCTTCACCCGGGTCGTGCTGCCGCTGTGCGGCCCGGCGCTGGCCACCCTCGGCATCCTCACCTTCCTGGGCTCGTGGAACAACTTCCTGTGGCCGCTCGTGGCGAGCCAGACCGAGTCGATGTACACGCTGCCGGTGGCGCTCTCGCTCTACTCCACCGGCCAGTACGCGACCGACTACGGCACGCTGCTCGCCGGCGCCGTTCTGATCATCACGCCGATCCTCGCGCTGTTCGTGTCCCTGCAGCGCTACTTCGTGCAGGGCATCGCCACCATGGGCCTCAAATGACCACACCTCCGACACCCAAGACAGGATCCAACATGGCGACTTCGCAGCCGCTGACCTTTCCCGACGGTTTCCTGTGGGGCGCGTCGACGGCGGCCCACCAGGTGGAGGGGAACAACGTCGGAAGCGACTTCTGGCAGGCCGAGCACGACGGGAGCCCGGGACTGCCCGAACGCTCGGGGGACGCCTGCGACAGCTTCCACCGGTGGCCCGAGGACCTGGACATCGCCCGCGACCTCGGTCTGAACGCCTACCGGTTCAGCGTCGAATGGGCCCGCGTGGTCCCCGCGCCCGGTCACCCGTCGCCGGCCATGCTGGACCACTACCGCCGGATCATCGAAGGCTGCGGGCAGCGCGGGCTGACCCCGGTCGTCACCCTCCACCACTTCACCAGCCCCGCGTGGCTGAGCGCCGTCGGCGGATGGACCTCGGGGGAGGCGATCGCGCACTTCGCCGACTACGTCCGCGCGGTGCTGCCGATCCTCGACGGCGTGCCCTGGGTGTGCACGATCAACGAGCCCAACATGGTCGCCCTGGTGGCCGCGCGCCGCAGGTACGGCGCCGGCGAGCCCGTCCCGTCCTTCGTCCCGCCGGACCCCGCCGTGACCGCCGCGCTGGCCCGCGCGCACGAGCAGGCCCGCGACCTGCTCGCCGCCGTGCCCGGACTGCGGTCGGGATGGACGGTGGCCAACCAGAACGTGCAGGACCACGGCGCCGGCCCCGACCGCACCGCCGAGCTGTCCTACCTGGTCGACGACCAGTACATCGACCTGGCGAAGGACGACGACTTCATCGGCGTGCAGGCCTACAGCCGCCTGCGCGCGGGCGGGGAAGGCGTCATCGCCCCAGGCCCGGACGACAGGCGCACGATGATGGGCTGGGAGTACTACCCCCTCGCCCTGGAGGACGCGGTCCGGCACACCGCCGCCCGGCTCGGCGGATCGACCCCGCTGCTCGTGACCGAGAACGGCATCGCGACCGGCGACGACGACGAACGCGTCGCGTACACGACCGAGGCCGTCAGGGGCCTGGCCCGCGCCATGGCCGACGGCGTCGACGTGCGCGGTTACCTGCACTGGTCACTCCTGGACAACTACGAGTGGGGGTCGTGGACGCCCACCTTCGGCCTCGTCGCGGTCGACCGGACCACCTTCCGGCGCACGGTCAAACCCAGCGCCCGCTGGTTCGGACGGCTCGTCCAGGACCCGGCGGCCGTCCTGGGCGGGAAGGCCGCGTCGTGACGGACCTTCTGGACGTGACCCTGGACGCCGCCGACCTGGCCCCCCTCGTCGACGGCGCGGCCGTCCTCGACCCGGGAGCCCACGGCGGCCTGCGCCCGCGCCGGCTGCCGCCATGGGCCCGCGCACAACACGACGATCCCTGGTTCGACCTCATGGAACAGGCGCCCACCGGCGTCTCCCTCCGCTTCGCCACCAGCGCGGCCCTGCTGCGGCTGCGCCTGCACACCCGGTCGATCCGGCCGGCCGGCGCCGGGACCGCCAGGCCGCACAGCCTCGCCGTCGTCGTCGACGGCGCGCTGGCGGACCACGTCGCCATCCCCGAAGGGGACGTCGTGGTCATCGGCGCCGACCGGCAGGTCACCGGCCGGGAACAGCGCGATCCGTCCGAGGTGACGGTGGCCCTCGTGCCCGGCGGCGGGGAGAAGCAGGTCGAGATCATGTTGCCGCACGACTGCGCGGTCGAGGTCATCGGCCTGGCCGCCGACGCCCCGATCTCGCCGCCGTCCGCCGGCGGTTTCCCGCGCTGGACGCATCACGGCAGCTCCATCAGCCATGGGCTGCAGGCCGCCACGCCCGACGGCACCTGGCCGGCGCGGGTCGCCCTGGGCACCGGCTGGCGCCTGCGCAACCTGTCGTTCGGCGGGAACGCGCAGCTCGACCCGTTCGTCGCCCGCATGATCAGGGACACCCCCGCGGACCTGATCACCCTGAAGGTGGGCATCAACCTCGTGAACGCCGACTCGATGCGGGCCAGGACGATGCTGCCCGCCGTGCACGGCTTCCTCGACCTGATCCGCGAGGGCCATCCGACCACGCCGGTGGTCCTCATCACCGCCATCGCCTGCCCGGCGCACGAGCACACGCCGGGACCGACCGTCGACCGCGGCGGCACGGCCGCCGGGGCGGACCGGGCCCTGGAGGCCGACGAGGGCGCCCTCACGTTGGCCGCCACCCGCCGGATCATCGAGCGCGTCCACGCCGGGCGCGCGGCCGACGACCCCCACCTGCACCTGGTGGACGGCCGTACCCTGCTGGGCGAGCAGGACGCGCGCCTGCTGGGCGACGGGCTCCACCCCACGGAGGAGGGGCTGGACCTCATCGCGCGGCGCTTCCAGGACACGGTGGCCGGCATGCCGGCCCTGGCGGGGCTGCTCGGAGGCCGGCGATGAGGGCCGCGCTGGTGCCGTGGCCGCACGCGGTCGCGCTCGACCACGCGACGACGATCGTCCTGCATCCCGGCCGCGTCGAGATCCGGGCGGACGATCGTCTGGACGACGCCCGCGCGTGGCTCGAAGGCGAGTTCGCCCGCCTTCCCGCCACCCCCGCGGCGGGCGACCCGCCCCCGTCGCGCGTCGTCCTGCTGATCGGGGAGGCTCCCGGCGACGTGCCGCCGGCCGGCGGCGTCGCGCCGGAACAGCTGCCCCCGGACGAGCGGCACACCGTGACGATCGCCCCGGGGGAGATCACGATCACCGGCCCGAGCCCGCACGCGGTCCTGCGGGGCGCCGCGACGCTGGTGCAGCTGGCGGAGTCGGCGGCGGGCCGGCTGCCGGTCGGGCGCATCACCGACGGCCCCGCCCTGGCGTGGCGGGGCCTGATGCTCGACGTCGTCCGGCATCCGTTCCGCCCGGACGAGATCCGCCGCGTCGTCGACCTGCTGACGCGATACAAGCTGAACGTGCTGCACCTCCACCTCACCGACTCCGGCGGCTGGCGGCTGCAGTCGGCGGCCCGTCCCGCGCTGGACGCGACCTCGCCCGGCGAGCTGATCACGCGGCGCGAGCTGGCGGAGCTGACGGCGTACGCCGCGGCGCGCGGGGTGACGATCGTGCCCGAGATCGACCTTCCCGGGCACGCCCACGCCGCGATCCGCGCCTACCCGGAGCTCGCCGGCGACGGGACCGCCACCCGCCTGGGCTACGTCGATCCGGCCATGCCCGGGGCCGAGTCCTTCATCGCGGAGACCGTCACCGAGTTCGCGCAGGCGTCCCGTGCCCGGTTCGTGCACGTCGGGGGGGATGAGCCGTTCGGGATGCCCGTCACGGCGTACACGCGCGCGGTCGGCGTGGCCGTCCGCGCGGCCCACCGCGCCGGCAGCCGGGTCGTGGCCTGGCAGGAGACCGTACGCGCCGGGGCGCTCGGCGACGGCGACCTCGTGCAGCTGTGGATCGGCGCGGAGACGAGCATCGACGCCGACGCCAAGAAGGCGGAGCTGCCGGAGTCCGCGCACCCGTTCGTCGACCAGATGGTGGCCTTGTTCGCCCTCGCGCCGTCCGACGGGCCCGCCGCGGCGGCCGCCGGGCTGCCGGTGCTGCTGTCCTCCAGCGACGTGCTGTACTACGACCGCCCGTACGCTGAGCCCGCCGCGGACGCCGAGGGGGAGGCGCGCCGGGCCCGGCTCGGGTTCCGCGACTATCCGGCCAAGACGCTCCGGCAGATGTTCGACTGGACCCCGCGGTCGTTGGTGGCGGGGCTCGACGTCCGCGTCGCCGGGGTGGAGGCTGCGATCTGGTCGGAGACGATCACGTCCTTCGACGATCTGGCGTTCCTGCTGCTCCCTCGTCTTCCGGCCGCGGCCGAACGATCCTGGACGCGCGAGCCGGCGACCTGGGAGGACCACCGGGCACGCCTGCGACCGCACGCCGCCACGTGGGAGGCGACGGGATGGGGAGCGGCGTACCGGCCCGCGGCGGAGCCGTGACCCCGCCGCGGCCCCGGAAGCTCGCCGCGATCCCAGGGCTCGTGGCGGGCGCGGAGCCCGTCGCGGTCCGGGGGCTCGTCGTGGTCAGGCTTGCACGGGCGATCCGCCGAGCTCGGTCACCGTCAGGGCGCGCAGCAGGTGCGGGTGCAGGCTCTCGGCCCGCGTGCGGGACAGGCCGGCGGCGAGCGCGGCGTCGGTGAGCGCGGCCCGCGTCCAGGCCAGGTCGACCCGCCGGCCCGCCTCGCCGGTGAGCAGCGGGTGGTCGGCGGGCCGGTCGCCGCACAGGCGGCGCAGCGGGCGGCGCAGGTAGGGGGCGAGCGGGAAGGCGACGATGTCGCCCCGCCCGTCGTGCAGGGTGATCAGCACAGGGTCGCCGGCGCCCACCAGGTGCACGTCGCACGGGGTCAGCCGGGCCAGCGCGTCGACGGACGCGCCCGTGGACTCCAGCAGCCCGACGGCCACGGCCTCGGCTAAGCGCCCTTCCTCGGCCAGCAGGGCGACCCCGCCGCGCAGCAGCCGCCGCTCGGCCGGGGTGGGCGGGTGCGCGACCGGCGCCGGGAGAGCCGGCCCGTGCCGTCCGGCGAAGGCGTAGAACGAGGCCAGCACCGCCCGCCGGCGGATCACCGTCGCGCGGGCCAGCGGCCGGCCGGACGGCGCGAGGCCGGCGGTGAGCGCGGCCAGGCAGTAGGCGTCGACCTGCGACCCGGCCCCCAGCACGTCGCCGCCGGGATCCTGCCCGCGCAGCCACCGCAGGTAGGAGGCCAGCACCCGCAGCCGCGTCCGCCGCAGGGCCGGGGAGGGCCGCTCGCGCAGCCAGGCCGCCGCCACGCCGGCCGCCGCCGGAGCCAGCCCCTCGACGACGTCGACGTCGGCCGCGGGGACCTCGCCGCCGTCGCCGGGACCGCGCCGCGGACGCAGCCCCTCGATGCGGGAGACGAGGCCGCGGGCCTCCTGACCGGTGAACGCGCCCCGGGACGCGACGGTGTCCTCGGCCATGCTCAGCACACGACCGGCACGGCGACGGGATCGGCGGCAGGGTCGGCGGCGGCCCGTGCCGGGACACAACAGGACGAAAGGGAGGCGTGGAGGACATCGCTGCTCGCGCCCAACGGACCCATCATGATCTCGATCGTCTCATGGAACTGCGCCCGCGCACTCCATCCGGCCGGGCCGCCGGGGCCGCGGGAGCCAGGGGCGCGGCCGTCCGCCGAGGTCAGGGTTCGATCAGGCCGGCGCGGATGGCGTAGCGGGTCAGGTCGAGCCGGTCGTTGAGGCCGAGCTTGGCCAGGATGTTGCTGCGGTGGCGGTCGACGGTCTTGGGGCTGATGACCAGGGTGTCGGCGATGGCCTTGGTGGAGTGGCCCTCGGCGATGAGCTTGACGATCTCCTCCTCGCGGGCGGTCAGCAGGGTGTCGGGCAGCGGGTCGCCGTGCCGGTGGCGGTGGAGGTAGTCGCGGATCAGCGCGGTGACCGCCCCGGGGTACAGGAACGGCTCGCCGCGCATCGCCGCCCGGCACGCCTCGATGAGGTCGCGGTCGGCCACCGACTTCAGCACGTAGCCGCAGGCCCCGGCCTTGAGCGCGGCGAAGAAGTACTGCTCGTTGTCGTACATCGACAACATCAGCAGCCGGATGCCGGGCCGGCGGCGGGAGATCTCGCGCGCGGCCTGCAGGCCGGTCATGCGCGGCATGGCGATGTCCAGGACGACCAGGTCGATGTCGTGGGTGCGGACGGCCTCGACCGCCTCGGCCCCGTCGGCCGCCTCGGCGACCACGGTCAGGTCGGGCTCGGCGTCGAGGATCAGGCGGACGCCCTGGCGGACGAGCGCGTGGTCGTCGGCGAGCAGGATGCGGGTCATCGGGCGTTCTCCTTGGCCGCGCCGGGGACGGTGAGGACGATCTCGGTGCCGCCGCCGGGCGGCGAGTGCACGCTCAGCCGGGCCCCGATGAGCAGGGCCCGCTCGTGCATGCCGCGGATGCCGGCGCCCGGCTCGCCGATGCCGCCCCGGCCGTCGTCGGTGACGCGCAGGACCAGGTCGCCGTCGTCGGGCGTCAGCGTGAGCGTCGCCCTGGTCGCCTGGGCGTGGCGGGCGACGTTGGTCAGGCTCTCCTGGGCGATGCGGTAGAGCACCAGCTCGACCTCGGAGCTGAGCGGCGGCAGCCCCGGAGCCAGTCTACGCGTGACCTCGACCGTGCCGGTCTGCGACAGGTCGGTGGCCAGCGCGGTGAGGGCGCTGGTCAGCCCGAGGTCCTCCAGGACGCCGGGACGCAGCCGGTGGGCGACCTGGCGCACCTCGTCCAGGCTGGTCCTGATCGCCTCCTGGGCGTGGCCGAGCTCGTCGGCCAGCTCCGCGGGCGCCCGGTCGCGCACCCGCTTGAGCGCCAGGAGCGCGACGGTGAGGCTCTGGCCGATCTCGTCGTGCAGCTCGCGGGCGATGCGGCCGCGTTCGGCCTCCTGGGCGGCCAGGGCCTGGGCGCTGGCCACGCTGCGCTCCTCCTCCAGCCGGTCGAGCATCTGGTTGAAGGTGTCGGTGACGCCGCGCAGGTCCCGGTTGCCGGCGGGCAGCCGGTCGTGGGTGTGCAGCAGGTCCACCCGCCGCATGAGGGCGGTCAGGGAGGTCAGCGGGGCCAGGCTGGCCCGCACCAGGAACGCGTTCGCCGCCAGGATCAGCGCCAGGCCGATGAGCAGCACCGGGATCTCGGTCAGCAGCACCGGTGAGGAGACCGTCGCGGGGGACAGCGCCAGCACGAACGTGCCCGCGGCGAAGACCAGCGCGTTGATGACGAACAGGCGGCGGAACAACGCCTGGGCCGGGGTGCGGCCAGGCGGCTCCGGCGCGGTGGCGACGGCGTCTCTCATGCCCTTAGCCTGGGCGTTCGCCGCCCGCGCTGTCCACTGACCCGGCCCGGATACGGCCCCGCCCCCACCCGATATGGGGGCTGGACCCGATGGGCGCGGCCCCCCGCGCGGTGATGGCATGGTCTCCCCGGAAAACAGGGACGGACCGTAAGGAGGTGGGCGATGCGTGGCACGGACCTTCTCCGAGCCGCGGCGGCAGGACCGCTTCTCCTCCTGCCCGCCCGCGGGTCGCGGTCCGTCCCCCGGGGCCATCTGACGCGCGGGCCGCGCCGGGGGCCGGCCGCCGTCCCGTGGCCGGGGCAGAGCGCCTGAGCCGTCCTGGCCGCCTTTGTGACCTTCGCCCATGCCCCCGCTGGAGGCTCCCCATCAAGATCCGTCATACGACCGCGCCCCGAACCGGCGCGAACCGTCGTCTTCCCACCACTCCGACCACCGTGGACGGTGCCATGCGAGCACAGGACATCGCCGTCACCCTGCCGACCGTGACGGCCCGAGACTCCGTGGGACGCGCCGTGCGCCTGATGGTGGTCAACCGGCTGCCCGGGCTCATCGTGGTCGACGAGCGGGGCAGGCCGGCGACCGTGCTGCCGGGCACGCAGGTGCTGCGGCTGGCCATCCCCGGCTCGTACCAGGAGGACCAGGCCCTGGCCCGCACCCTCGACGAGAGCGACGCCGAGCTGTTCTGGCAGGAGCTCGCCCACCTGACGGTCGGCGACTGCCTGCCCAGGCCGCCCGCGCGGCCCGTCACCGTGCCGCCGGACGCGACCCTGCTGGAGGTGGCGGCGCTGATGGCCCGCACGCGTAGCCCGCTCGTCGCCGTCCTCGGCCCGGACGCCACCCTCACGGGGGCGATCACGCTGGAACGCCTGCTGACCAGCCTGGCCATCACGAGCCTTCCGGACTGATCCGCATGAGCGCGATCCTGGCCCTATCCATCTTCGTGGTGGCGTTCTTCTTCATCGCCACCGAGAAGGCCGACAAGGTCAAGGTCGTCCTGGTGGCGGCCGGCCTGATGACCGTGCTGGGGCTGACACCGGGGGAGGAGGTGTTCTCCTCGGGGCACGCGGGCATCGACTGGAACGTCATCTTCCTGCTGCTCGGCATGATGATCATCGTGGGGGTGATCAAGCAGACCGGGCTGTTCGACTACCTGGCGATCTGGGCGGCCAAACGCTCGCGGGGACGGCCGTACCGGCTGATGGCGATGCTGATGGCCATCACCGCCGTGGCCTCGCCGTTCCTGGACAACGTCACGACGATCATGCTGGTCGCGCCGGTGACGGTGATGGTGTGCGGACGGCTGCGCATCCCGGCGCAGCCGTACCTGATCGCCGAGGTGCTGGCCTCCAACATCGGCGGGGCCGCGACGCTGATCGGCGACCCGCCGAACATCATCATCGGCAGCCGGGCGGGGCTGACGTTCAACGACTTCCTCGTCCACATGGCGCCCGCGGTCGTGGTGATCTTCGCGGTGTTCGTGCTGCTCACCTACCCGCTGTTCCGCCGGTCGTTCCACTACAACGCCGAGCACGTCGCCAAGGTGATGGCGCTGCAGGAGCGGCGGGCCATCACCGACCCCGCACTGCTGGCGCGGTCGATGACGGTGCTGGCCGCGGTGGTGACGGCGTTCGCGCTGCACTCCGTCCTGCACCTGGCGCCCTCGATCATCGCCCTGGTCGGCGCGGGGGTCATGCTGCTGGTCTGCCGGGTCGAGCTCGGGGACGTGCTGCGCGAGGTCGAATGGCCCACGCTGGTGTTCTTCGCCGGGCTGTTCGTCATGGTCGCCGGCCTGGTGCACACCGGCATGATGGAGACCATCGGCCGCGCCACCATCGACCTGTTCGGCGACAACTACTTCGCCGCGGCCACCTCGCTGCTGTTCGGCTCCAGCGTGCTGGGGGCCTTCTTCGACAACATCCCGTACGTGGCGACGATGGCGCCGGTGGTCGAGGAACTGGCCGCCGCCGCACCGGACGCGTCCACCGGGCAGGCGCTGTGGTGGGCCTTCGCCTTCGGCGCCGACTTCGGCGGCAACGGCACCGCGGTCGCCGCCAGCGCCAACGTCGTGGCCCTCGGGATCGCCGCCCGCACCGGGAACCCGATCTCCTTCTGGCAGTTCACCCGGTACGGCATCGTCGTCACCCTGGGCAGCACGGCCCTGGCCTGGGTGTACGTCTGGCTGCGTTACTTCTGACCCGGGCCGCCCGGGTCAGGGGCGCAGCCGGTGGAACAGCTCGACCCGGGCCCGGTGGTAGTCGAGGTCCTCCTCGTCGTGCGGCACGCCCGCCGCGGCGGCCTTGCGGAAGTAGGCGTGCTCCCTGCGCAGCTTGTGCCGTACGAGCTGGGCGAGCGACTCGTCGTCGAGGGGGGCCGCCGTGCCGCCCTCCTCGTGGTAGGCCGCCACGAACTCCTTGCTGGGCCCGGTCAGGTCGTCGCCCCACTCCAGCGCGGCGGCGGCCAGCTCCAGCTCGGGGGCGCCGACGAAGGTCTCGTCCCAGTCGAGGACGGCGACGATGCGGCCGTCCCTGGCCAGGGTGTTGCCGGTGTAGTAGTCGCCGTGCAGCGGGTGGCGTACGGGATGCCCGGCGTGGAAGGCCGCCAGCCAGCGGTCGAGGACCGGGTCGTGCAGGTCGGCGGCGTCCGGGGGCGGGTCGCCGTACAGGCCGGACTCCTGGAAGGCGGGCACGGGACGCGGGCCGGGACGCAGACCGGCCAGCGCGCGGTGGAGCCTGGCCAGCAGCCGCGCGCCCGCCTCCCGCTGGGCGGGGACGTCGGAGTCGGGCCACTCGCCCTCGACGTAGGGCCAGCAGGAGACCGCCCGCCCCGCCACGACGACCACCGTCGCGCCGCCCGCGGTGGCCAGCGGGGCGACGGCCTCGGGGAGCGTGGTGGCGGCGTGCCGGGCGACGGCGTGGCACCACTCCGACTCGGCCACGCCGCGCGCGGCCGGCCCCACCCGGACGACGTGGTCGCCGAGGCGGTAGGCGGCCGACTCCTCCCCGCCGTGCAGCCGCTCGCCCTCTCCTTCGGCGCCCCAGGCCCGGGAGACGGCGGCACGGATCTCGGGGGTGAGGGGCGTCTTCGCGTAGATCACCTTGTCAGGTTATGGGGTTCAGGTCATGAGCCGGGACGGCTTGTGGAGTGTTCTGCCAAGGTCGGGCGACACGTGGCGCAAATTCGGCGCTCTCCGCCGGATGGCGCTTAACCTGCACTAACAGGATCATCATCCGCTTGTCACCCTGCCGTCAGGGCCGCCGGTGCCGAGCCCGCTCCGAATTCGGGACGCTCATGATCGTGCAGTCGCAACAAGTCGCACAAAGCTCACATCCGCCCGATACCCGCCCGTCCCGGCGACGAGGCACCCGCACGCCACCCGGCACCGCACGCCGCGCCCTGGGGCCGGCCGTCACCGTCCCGCTCGGCCTGCGGCGGGTTGTCGCCGTCCCGCTCGGCTCACGGCGGGTTGTCGCCGTCCCGGTCGGCCCGCGGCAGGCTGTCGTGGTCCCTGTCGGCCCGCGGCGGGCCGTTGCCGTCGGGGCCGGCTCGTGGGCCGTGGGGCAGTTGGCTGATGGCGTCGTGCCCGGTCAGGGGCAGCACATCGTCCGGGCCGCGTCCGTGTGCCGGGCCTTCCCGGGCCGGCTGCGCGCACGCCTTGGAACGGTCCAGAGTCAGGGGCCGGTCCGGTGCGACCTGCCGCCCGCCGTCGTCCCGCGCTGCCGTTAGCGCCGCTCGGGCCGGCCCGCCGATCACCGTCTGGGAGTCCCGCGTGTCCCATCCGACTCCGCCCGCAGTGCCCACTGCTGTGCCGTCCGCCACGCTGCCCGTGGTGCCGTCCGTGGTCCCGTCCGTCGTGCCGTCCGTCGTGCCACCCGTAGGGGCGGGGCGGGGGCGGGCGACGTGGCGGCACGTCGCCGGCTCCGGCCGGCGCGTGGAGATCAACCCGTGGCTGGCGCGGGCGCCGTGCTCGGTGCGCGCGTGCCTGCCGGAGGAGGCCGTCGCCGCCGGGCGGGCGCGCCGCGCGGCCCGGCTGTGCGCCGCCCTGCTGGTGCTGCTGGCCGCGTTGCCCGCCTTCCTCGTCGTGGGAGCCGGGCCGAGGCGCTGGCGGGCCAGGACCGCGCAGGCCGCGGCCCGGCTGCTGCTGCGCGTGCTCGGCGTCCGGGTCGAGGTCGCCGGTCCGGCGGACCTCGCGGGGGAGGGGGCCGGGGTGCTCGTCGTGGCCAACCACGTCTCGCTGCTCGACCCGCTGGTCATGCTGGCCGCGCTGCCCTGCCGCCTGCTGGCCAAGCGGGAGGTGCGCCGGTGGCCGCTCATCGGCACGCTCGGCGCGGCCTGCGGGGCGCTGTTCATCGACAGGGAACGCCTGTCCACGCTGCCCGCCGCGGTGGGCCTGGTCCGCGACGCCCTGCTGGCCGGGGAGGCGGTCGCCGTCTTCCCCGAGGGCACCACGTCCTGCGGGCGCGAGGTCGGCACGTTCCGGCCCGCGGTCTTCCAGGCGGCGATCGACGCGGGGGCGGCGGTGTGCCCGGCCGTCCTGCGCTACTACGAGGGCCCGAGCCCGTCGAGCCGGGGGAGCTGGGTGGGCGAGGACTCGGTGACCGGGTCCGTCGTCCGGGTGGCCGGGACGCGGCGGCTGCGGGCCGAGGTGCGGCTCACCCCGCTCCTGCCGCCGCCCGCGCCCGCCCGCGGGCCGCGCGGACGGGCCGCCCTGGCCCGCGCCGCCGAGGAACGCGTACGCGCCGGCCTCGACTGAATGCCCAAGCCAACCGCACAGGCCCGACCGCACAAGGCCCGACCGCACAAGGCCCGACCGCACAGGGACCGACCGCACAGGGACCGACCGCACAGGCGCGCGCCGCGGGGGAGCGCGTGCGCGGCGGCCTCGACCGACCGTTACTCGACGTAAGGATTCACCGATGTGGGGCAATTCGCCGCCGTCCGGCCGTGGGCGGAGGTGGCCGCGACGGGTCGTGCTCTGGGGCGCGGCCGTCACGTTCGCCGTCTCGCTCATGGCCGGCCTGGACGTGCACGACCGGCTCGTGCTGGGCGACATCGTGCCGCTCGGATCGCAGTCCCTGCGCGCGGACGACATCCTCCAGGACGCCTTCCACGCGGGCAACGCCGACCTGGTCCTGATCGCCCGCGCCGCGCGCCCGGTCGACGACCCCGAGATCGACGCCGCCGGGACGCGGCTCACCGAACGCGTCTCGGCCGACCCGGGCGTGTGGCGGGTCACCTCGTACTGGCGCGGCCACGAGCCCAGGCTGCGCGGCGGTGACGGGCGCGCGGCGGTCGTCCTGGCCCACCTGCGCGGCGACAACGCCGCCCGCAACGCCGCCGCCCGCCGGATCGTGGAGTCCCTGCACGGCCGCTACGGCCCCCTGTCGCTGACCGCCACGGGCGAGGCCCAGGTGCGCGTCGAGGCGCAGGACCGCAGCGAGACCGACCTGCGCACCGCCGAGCTGATCGCCGCGCCGCTGACCCTGGCCATCCTGTGCGTGGTGTTCGGCAGCCTGGTCGCCGCCCTGCTGCC
Organism: Nonomuraea sp. NPDC049637; assembly: GCF_040675235.1. Lineage (NCBI taxonomy): Bacteria > Bacillati > Actinomycetota > Actinomycetes > Streptosporangiales > Streptosporangiaceae > Nonomuraea > Nonomuraea sp. NPDC049637. The sequence continues at coordinate 35,898 of NZ_JBFAOM010000056.1, read as the reverse complement.
GGTGCTGATCGGCGCGCTGGCGGTGATCGCGACCATGGCGGTGCTGCGCCTGCTCACCGAGGTCATGGAGATCTCGGTGTTCGCGTTGAGCATCTCCAGCGCGCTCGGCTTCGCCCTGGCCGTCGACTTCAGCCTGTTCATCGTCACCCGCTTCCGCGAACAGCTCGCCCAGGGCCAGGACGCCGCCCAGGCGGTCGCCGTCACCATGCGCACCACCGGCCGGGCCATGGCCTGTTCGGCGGCCACCGTGGCGCTGTCCATGTCGGCGCTGCTGCTGTTCCCGTTCACCATCCTGCGCTCGCTGGCCGTCGGCGGGATGACGATCAGCCTGACGGCGGCCGCGGCCAGCCTCGTGGTGCTCCCGGCCGTGCTCACCCTGCTCGGCGACCGGGTCAACCGGCTTCCCGTGCCCGGCCCGTGGAACGCCGCCCGCCGGTCCGCGCCGCCGGTGGAGGACGGGCCCTGGTACCGCCTGGCGGTCGCCGTCATGCGCCGCCCGCTGGCGGTCGCCGTGCCGACCACCGCGCTGCTGCTGGCCATGGGCGCGCCGTTCCTGGGCGCCCGCTTCGGCACCCTGGACGACCGCATCCTGCCGCCCGACGCGCCCGCCGCCCGGGCGGCGCAGGCGCTGCGCGCGGAGTTCGGCGGGCAGCAGGTCGTCGGCGGCACCATGATCGTGCTGCCGGACCTGCGGATGACCGGGCAGAGCTCCGCCGGCCCGCTGGACGGCTACGCCAGGCGCCTGGCCGCGACCGACGGCGTGCTCCGGGTGGACACGGCCGGCGGCTCCTACAGCCGGGCCGCCGCCGTCCCGGGGCCGGGCCGCCGGTTCACCGGCGAGGCGGGCACCTGGCTGCTCGTCACCACCGCGCACGAGCCGTACTCGGTGGCCAACAGCGAGCTCGTCCGGCGCCTGCGCGCGATCCCGGCCCCGGGCCAGGCGCTGTTCGCCGGGCCGGGCGCCGAGCTCGACGACATCAGGCAGAGCATCGCCGGCACGCTGCCCACGGCCCTGGCGCTGATCGCGCTGGCCACCCTGGCCATGGTGACGCTGCTGACCCGCAGCGTCGTGCTGGCCGTCAAGGCCCTGGTGATGAACGTGCTCAGCCTCACCGCCACCTTCGGCGCCCTGGTGCACGTCTTCCAGGACGGCCACCTGCGCGGGCTGGTCGGCGACTTCACCGCCACCGGCAGCATCGACGCCCTCATGCCCACGCTGATCTTCTGCGTCGCCTTCGGCCTGTCCATGGACTACGAGATCTTCCTGCTGTCCCGGATCACCGAGGAGTACCGCGACCGCGGCGACACCGCCACCGCGGTCGCCACCGGGCTGCAGCACACCGGACGGCTGTTCACCTCGGCCGCCGTCATCTTCGCCGTCGTCATGGCCGCCGTGGCGACCTCCGGCCTGGCCGTGCTCAAGATGATCGGGGTGGGCATCGCGCTGGCCGTCCTGGTCGACTGCACGCTGATCCGCACGCTGCTCGTGCCCGCCGTGATGCGCCTGGCCGGACCCGTCAACTGGTGGACGCCCCGGCTCCTGCGCGGCAGGCGGGGCAGCGGCGGCGGCTCTCCCGGCGACCCGCCGCGCGTCCCCGTCGGCGCGGCGGCAGGCGGGCCGCCCGGGCCGGGCGGTCCGGACGGGACGGAGCCCGCGGCACCGCCGGCGGGCACACCATGACGACCACCCGCGACCAGGACCACCGCCACGAGCGGCCGCCGTCCGGGCCGGGGCTGTCGCCGTGCACGCCGGACGCGTGCGTGCGCCCGCCGGTCGCCGCCGCCGGGCCGGTCCGCCGGGCCGCCCGCCTCCTGGGCTGCGCGCTGGCCCTGGCGGTCGCCCTGACGCTGTCGGCGGCGCCCGCCCGCCGCGCCGGGGCCCTGCGCGCACGCCTGGCCCGCAGGGCCATGGGCCTGATCGTGCGCACGCTCGGCATCACGGTACGGGTCCCCGGCGGCGTCCCGGTCCTGGACGGCCACGGCACCCTGCTGGTGAGCAACCACATCTCGTGGGCCGACCCGCTGATCATGGCGGCCCTCACGCCGGCCCGCCAGCTCGCCAAGCGGGACATCGGCCGGTGGCCGCTGGTCCGGTCGCTGGCCGCGGCCCACCGCACGCTGTTCATCGACAAGGACCGCCCGGCCGGGCTGCCCGCCGCGATCACGGCCGTCGCCGCCGCGCTGCGCGACGGGGACGCCGTGCTGGCCTACCCCGAGGGCACCACCTGGTGCGGGCAGGCCATGGGAGCCTTCCACCCGGCCCTGTTCCAGGCCGCCGTCGAGGCGGGCGCGACCGTCCGGCCGGTGGCGCTGCGCTACCGCGAAGCCGGCATGCCCTCCACCCGCGCCGCCTGGATCGGCGCGGACTCCCTGCCGCTCTCGCTGCTGCGCGTGGTCGCGACCCGGAACCTGGTGGCCGAGGTGACGTTCCTGCCCCCCGTACGCCCCGCCCCCACCGGACGGCCGCGCGCGGACCGGGCGGCGCTGGCCGCGCTGACCGAGTCGCGGGTCAGGGACGCTCTGGGCCCGGCTTGATGGACATTTGAGGTGTCATACCCGGACCCGCCCGCGCTCCTGGAGCACACTCGGACACGCCCCCCATCCGCCGAGAGAACGGACGGCACCATGACCGACGACCAGATAACAGACACGCTCCGCGGCCACTGCGCGCGGGTCCTGGGCGTCAGCCCGGCCCAGATCGGCCCGCACACCGACCTGCGCGAGGAACTGGACGCCGACAGCCTGGACTTCGCCGAGCTGTACGCCGTGGTCGAGGACGAATGGGGCACCTTCGCCGACGACCGGCTCCAGCGGGTGCGGACCGTCGCCGACATGGCCGCCGTCATCCGCCGCCACCTGACGGCGGTGGGCGGCTGATGCGACCCCGCGTCGCGGTGACCGGGCTCGGCCTGCGCACGCCCGCCGGCTCCGGTCCCAAGGAGCTGTGGAACGCGCTGCTCGGCGGGCGCTCGACGGCACGGGCCATCACGTCCTTCGACACGTCCGCGCTCGCGGTGCGCTTCGCCTGCCAGGTGCCGGAGCTGGACGTCTCGGCGTACCTGACCGACCGGCAGGCGCGGCGGCTGGACCGGGCGTCGCTGCTGGCGGTGTGCGCGGCGGGCGACGCGCTGGCCGACGCCGGTCATCCGCGGGTGCCGCCCGAGCGGCGGGCCGTGGTGGCGGGCAGCTCGTTCTGCGGCACCGAGACCTACGAGTCGGCGCTGCTCGACACGCCCGGTCCGGCCGCGCTGCGGCTGTCGCCGATCTTCATCCCGAAGATCATGCCCAACGCCGGCGCCGCCGCCATCGCCATGCGGTACGAGATCCGCGGGCCGAGCATGTCCGTGGTCACCGCCTGCGCCTCCGGCGCGCACGCCATCGGCGAGGGCGTCCGGCTGATCCGCGACGGCTCGGCCGACCTGGTCGTGGCCGGGGCCGGGGACGCCAACGTCACCCCCGGCATGCTGCACGGCTTCAGCCGGTGCCGGGCCCTGTCGGTGCGCAACGACGACCCCGAGGCCGCCTGCCGCCCCTTCGAGGCCGACCGCGACGGGTTCGTGCTGGCCGAGGGGGCCGCGTTCCTCGTCCTGGAACGCCTGGACGACGCCGTGCGCCGCGGGGCGCGCGTGCACGCCGAGGTGTCCGGCTACGGCCGCACCAGCGACGCCCACGACCTGACGGCCCCCGCGCCCGGCGGCGAGGGCGCCCGGCGGTGCATGGACGCCGCGCTCGCCGACGCGGGCCTGGCGCCCGAGGACATCGTGCACGTCAACGCCCACGGCACCGGGACCGAGCTGAACGACCTGGCCGAGGCGCAGGCGATCGGCCGCGTCTTCGGGCCCGCCGCCGTGCCCGTGAGCTCCACCAAGGGGGTGACCGGGCACGCCCTCGGCGCGTCCGGGGCGATCGAGGCCGTGGCGTGCGTGCTGGCGATGGCCGAGTGCACCGCCCCGCCGACCGCCAACCTGGACCGGCTCGACCCGCGCTGCGACATCGACGCGGCGCCCGTGCCGCGCCCGATCGCCAGAGGGCCGGTGATGTCGAACTCGTTCGGGTTCGGCGGCCACAACGCCACGCTGGTCTTCTCGCCGGCGCGCTGACCGCTCCCGCCGGACGGCCAGCCCCGCCGGACGGCCAGCCCCGCTGGACGGTCAGTCCCGCCGGGAGACGAACACGCAGAACGGGTGCCCGGCCGGGTCGGCGTAGACCCGCAGGGGCTCCTCCTCGTCGTCGATCCGGTCCAGCAGCAGCCGGCCGCCCAGGCGCAGAACGCGTTCGTGCTGCTCCAGCAGGCTCTCGACCGAGGAGACGGTCAGGTCGAGGTGGAGTTGCTGGGGCACCCCGGGCTCCGGCCAGGTCGCCTCAGGAAGCGTCTCGACCTGCTGGAAGGCGAGCTGCGGCGCGCCGTCCCTGGTGCGCAGCACGAGCCAGTCGCGGCCGCGTTCGTCGTCGGCCCCCGCCTGCGGCGGCTCGTCGCCGGGCCGGTAGACCAGGTCCAGCAGGGACCGGTAGAACTCCGCCAGCGCCCTGGCGTCGGTGCAGTCGAGCACCACCTGACACAACCTGATCCTGCCGTCCGTACCGGTCATGCGCGCCTCCGTGGTCGTCCTTCGTCCGTCATGCTCTCTGCACGGCCGGAGGGCACGTCAAACGCGGCGGCCTCACCAGGTGACCGGCAGGGACGCCAGGCCGTAGATCGTGGCGCGCGGGCGCAGCGGCACCTCCTCGGCGGGCACGGCCAGCCGCAGCCCGGGGAAGCGGCGCAGCAGCGCGGGGAAGGCCAGCCGCATCTCCAGGCGGGCGAGCTGCTGGCCCAGGCACTGGTGGATGCCGTGGCCGAAGCCGAGCTGCGGCCCGGCCTCGCGGGTGACGTCGAAGCGGTGGGGGTCGGGGAAGCGGGCCGGGTCGCGGTTGACGGCCGGCAGGGAGAGCGTCACGGTCTCCCCGGCGCTGATCGTCCGCCCGGCGAGCGGCACGTCGGCCCGCGCGACCCGGATCGGGCCGATGTGCACGATGCTGAGGTAGCGCATCAGCTCCTCGACGGCGGTCGCCGCGACGCCGGGATCGGTGCGCACCAGCTCCGCCTGCTCCGGACGGCTCAGCAGCAGGAACGCGCCGAGGGCCAGCATGTTCGCGGTCGTCTCGTGGCCGGCGGTCAGCAGCAGGGTGGCCACCCCGGTCAGCTCCTCGTGGTTCAGCTCGCCGCCGGAGACCAGCTCGCCGAGCAGGTCCTGGGCGGGCTCGGCCCGCTTGCGGGTGACCAGCTCGGACAGGTAGCCCATCAGCTCCGCGCCCGCCGCCCCGCGCTGCTCGGCGGAGTTGTCCAGGTTCACCGCGCGCGCGGTGGTGTCCTGGAAGCGCGCGCGCTCGTCGTACGGGACGCCGAGCAGTTCGCAGATCACCAGCGACGGGATCGGCAGCGCGAACGCGCCGACCAGGTCGGCGGGCGCCCCGGCCGTGGCCATCTCGTCGAGCCGGCCGTCGACGATCTCCTGGATCCTCGGCTCCAGGAGCCGCATCCTGCGCATGCTGAAGCGGCCGGTGAGCAGCCGCCGGTAGCGGGAGTGCTCGGGGTCGTCCATGGCGATGAAGAAGCCCGGCGGGATCACCAGGTCGGCCAGGCCCTCGGGCGGCGCCAGCTCCTTGATCGGGGGCGCGGCGCCCTGGGAGGTGTTGCTGAAGCGCGGGTCGTCGAGCACCGCGCGGGCCTCGGCGTGGCCGGTGACCAGCCAGCCGGGACGGCCGTCGGCGTAGATCATGCGATGCAGCGGGCCGTGCAGCCGGGCGAGCTCCGCGGGCGGCTCGAACGGGTTCTCCCGGTCGAGCGGCAGGCTCTGAAGGATGTCCATGCGTCCCAGAAAACCGCAGAGACTGCGAATTTGCAACCTATGCATAAAAGCAGGGCATGCAGTAGGGTGGCGCCGTGGAAGGTCATCGCGAACGCAAGAAGGCCCGCACCCGCCGCGCGCTGCTGGAGGCCGCCGTCCGGCTGTTCGCCGAGCGGGGGTACGAGCAGACCACCGTCGCCGACATCGCCGCGGCGGCCGACGTCGCGCCCCGCACCTTCTTCGCCTACTTCGCGAGCAAGGAGGACGTGCTCTTCCTCCAGGCCGGCGACCGCGAGCGGGTGATGCTGGAGGCGATCGCCGGGCGGCGGCCCGGAGAGCCGCTGGGGGAGCTGCTGAGCCGCATGTTCGAGGCCATGGTGCGCAGCCTGGCCGAGGACGACGAGCTCGGCTTCGCGCTGTCGCCGCTGCGGGCGCGGCTGATGGCCGCCGAGCCCGTGCTGCGCGCCCGCGGCCTGACGCTCATGATGGAGACCCAGCCCCGGCTGGCCAGGGCGTTGTGCGAGGTCTATCCGGGGCTCGACCCGGTGTCGGCGGGGGCGGCGGTCGGGAGCTTCATGGGCGCGCTGGCCGTGGCCGGGATGGTCGCCCAGGAGCAGGGCGGCTCCGAGGACGACGTCCTGGCCGCCGGGCGGCGCGGGATCGAGATCGCGGTCAACGGCCTGTCGATCCTCGACCGGCCTTAGCCCGCGCGGGGCCGCCCCGCGTCCACTCGCCGGGCGTCACGGCTCCAGGCCGCCGTCACGGCTCCAGGGCAGGCTGTCACGGCTCCAGGGCCTGGCGGGCGCGCAGAGCGCGGAGTTTGTGGCGGTTGCCGCAGCGTTCCATCGCGCACCAGCGGCGGGCGCCGGGCCGCGAGGTGTCGACGAACACCAGCGGGCAGTTGTCGCTCGCGCACTCGCGGATACGCTCGGCGAACGGCCCGGACAGCAGTTCGATCATCTCCCGCGCCATGGCGGACAGTGCCTGAACGGCCCGCACCGGTGACGCCCATCCCGCCGTGACGCCGTCGGCGCCGAGTTCGGGCGCCAGGGGCGCGGCCGTCGCGGCCCGGTTGATGGCCGTGATCGCCTCGGCGGGCAGGGGGCGGCGCGCCGCCCGGGCGTGAGCCGCGTCCCAGATCGCCCGGCGCAGGGCCTTGGCGTCGGTGAGCTCGCCGGCGGTCACGGGGACCGTCATGACCGCCGTCAGGGGTGGCTGGGCGAGCCATTCGGCCAGGTCGGCCGGCTCGTGGAGGGTCTCGAAGATCGCGTACTGGCCTTCGCCGCCGGTGTGGGCGAAGTCGAGGCAGAGGGCGCCGGCGTCGAACCGGAACGACCCGCCCTTGGGATCGTGCAGCACCCGTCCGGTTGCGTTCACTCGCATGACACCACTATAACTGGTGTCGCACCAAAACCCCTTTAACTGGTTTCAGAACACGAGGAGAGAACACCATGGCCGTACGGCACATCAACCCCGAGGGACTTCACCGCAGCCCGGCCTTCAGCCAGGCCGTCGTGGTCGAGCAGCCGGCCAAGACGATCTACATCGGCGGCCAGAACGGCGTCGGCCCCGACGGCAAGGTCGTCGGCCCCACGGTGGGGGACCAGGCCAGGCAGGTGTTCCGCAATCTCAGGACGATCCTGGAGAGCGAGGGAGCGACCCTGGCGAACGTCGTGCACTGGCGCATCGCCGTGCTGGAGGGCCACACGTTCGACGAGGGAGTGGCCGCCTTCCAGGAGGTGTGGAACCGGGCCGACGCCCCGCCGGCCATCACGGTGCACGTCGTGGCCGGCCTGAACCCGGGTTGCCTCGTCGAGGTCGACGCCGTCGCGGTCGTGTGACCACGCGGGGACCGTCGACGACATCTCGGATCATGACGAACACCGCGGACGCGCCACCGGCCGGGCGGAGCACCGCCCGGCCGCCCGCCCCCCTCTGGCCGATCGTCGCCCTGGTCTGCCTGGCGCAGTTCATGACGGTCCTCGACGTGTCGATCGTGAACGTCGCGCTGCCCGCCATGGACTCCGACCTCCGCCTGGGCGCCGAGGGGCTGCAATGGGTGGTCAACGCCTACCTCCTCACCTTCGCCGGGTTCCTGCTGCTGGGCGGCCGGGCGGCCGACCTCTACGGCCGCAGGCGCACGTTCGTCGCGGGCCTGACCGTGTTCGCGGTCGCCGGCCTGGCCGGCGGGCTCGCCACCACGCCGGAGCTGCTGATCGCCGCGCGGGCGTGCCAGGGGCTCGGCGCGGCCGTGGTCGCCCCGGCCACGCTGACGATCCTCACCACCACGATCCCCGCCGGGCCGGCGCGGGCCAGGGCCGTCGCCACCTGGGGTGCGGTCGGGGCCGTCGGCGGGGCGGCGGGCTCGCTCGCCGGCGGGCTGCTCACCGACTACCTGTCCTGGCGCTGGATCCTGCTGATCAACGCGCCGATCGGGGTGGTCGCGGTCGTCGCCGCGCTGCGCCTGCTCGCCGAGAGCCGCGACGCCGGCGCCCGCGGGCTCGACCTGGCCGGCGCGATCACCGTGACGGCCGGGCTGTCGGCGCTGGAACTGGGCATGCTGCAGACCCCCGCGTACGGCTGGGGTTCGCCGCGCGCGCTGGTCCCGATGGGCGTGGGCGTGCTGGCGCTGGCCGCGTTCGTCCTGGTGCAGGCCCGGTTCGCGCGGGCGCCGCTGATGCCGCTGCGGATCTTCCTGGCCCGCTCGGTGTCCGGCGCGCTGCTCGTGCAGTTCCTGCTGGGCGCCGCGGGGTTCGCGCTCTGGTACTTCCTGTCGCTGCACATGCAGCAGGTGCTGCGCTACAGCGCGTTCCAGGCGGGCCTGGCGTTCCTGCCGCACACCCTCGCCGTCGTCGTCGCCGCCAAGGCCACGCCGTGGCTGGCCGGCCGGGTCGGGCTGCGTCCGCTGCTGGCCACGGGCGCGCTGATCGCGGCGGCGGGTTTCGCCTGGCAGGCCACCGTCACGCCGGAGAGCGGCCTGCTCGCCGGGATCGTGCTGCCGGGCGTGCTCATCACCGGCGGACTGGGGCTCACCTCGGCCCCGATCGCGCTGACCGCCACGGCCGGCGTCGGCCCCGGCGAGGCGGGGCTGGTCTCCGGCATACTCAACTCCTCCCGCCAGGTCGGCGGCTCCCTCGGGCTGGCCGCGCTGACCACGCTGGCCGCGGCCCCCACCGGCGCGCCGCCCGCCGGGTACGCCCTGGCGTTCTGGGCCTGCGCCGGCGTCGTGACCGCCGGGGCGGTGGCCGTGCTCGCTCTCCCCAGAGTCTCGCGCGAACGTCCGTGACAGGCGATCGCGTCCGCGGTCGTCAACCCGACACCCCAGCTGGGCATTGTCAGCGGACTTGACTGCTGATCCCCGCCCGGTCGCCTCATCGCGACCGGTCGAGCAGCCACTGCTCGACCGCCGCGCTCATCCGCCCGCCCGCCTCCAGCGCCGCCGCCTTGGCGGCGGCCGGGTCGGTGTGCGCGGCCTGGCCGAGGATGACGCCGAGCACCAGGTGACCTCGTACGCGCGAGGCCCACATCAGGTTGCCGCCCGCGGCCGTGCCCGAGCCGGTCTTGATGCCGATGACGCCGTGCCTGTTCAGCAGCGTGTTGGTGTTGTGCAGCCGCCTGGCGTCCCCCGGGACGGACGTGTCGGTCTGCGCCACCACCGCCCGCAGCACCGGGTCGCCCATCGCCGCCCTGGCCAGCCTGAGCTGGTCGGCGGCGGTGCTGACGGTGGTGTCCTCGTTGCCGCTGGCCCCCGTGTACGTGCTGTCCGCCATGCCGAGGCGTCGTGCGGCGGCGTTCATCCGGGCCACGAAACGCTCCTGGGAGCCGGCGTCCCAGCGGGCCAGGAGCCGGGCCACGTTGTTGCCCGAGGGCACCATCATCAGCTCCAGCAGCCGCCGCAGCCGCACCGTCCGGCCCTGGACGAGCGGGACGGTCGACTCCAGCCGCGACAACGACTCCTCGGCCGCCGCGCGGTCCACGGTGATCAGCGGGCCCTCGTCGCCGGGCCGCAGCGGGTGGCGGCGCAGGATCACGTACGCGGTCATCACCTTCGTCACGCTGGCGATCGGCACCGGCCGCAGGTCGCCGCTGACGCCCAGGCTGCCCACGCCCGCCACCTCGACCGCCGCCTGCCCCTCCCGCGGCCACGGCAGGGACGCCTCCCCGGTGACCTTGGGAGCTCCGGCACAGCCCGACAGAACGCCAGCCAGCAGCAGAAACATCAAGGAACGTCGCATACCGGCCAGGTTGCGCGACCGGCGTGTCCGTGCGGCCGTGGCCGGGCATCCACCCGCGCTCAGCCGTGTATCAGCCCCGCATCAACCCGGGCGTCAACCCGGCGTCAACCCGGCGGGAGGCGCAGGACCACGACCGCGCCGCCGTCCGGAGCGTTGGCAAGGGTCAGCTCGGCGCCGATGACCCGGGCCTGGCCCAGCGCGATCGTCAGCCCCAGGCCGTGGCCGTGGCCCCGCTCGGCGGCGCCCGTGCGGAACCGGCGCGGCCCGTCGGCCAGCAGCTCCGGCGGGAACCCCGGCCCCCGGTCGCGCACCTCGACCACGTGGTCGCCGACCGCGATCTCCACCGGCGCCGCGCCGTGCCGATGGGCGTTGAGCACGAGGTTGGCCAGGATCCGGTCCAACCGCCGCGGATCGGTCTCGGCCACCGGGTCCCCGTCGGCCAGCACCCGCGCCTCGGCCCCCACCCGGGCCGCCGACTCCGCGGCCAGCGCGGCCAGCGGCACGCGCACCCGCTCGGCGACCTCGGCCCCGGCGTCCAGCCGGGACACCTCCAGCAGGTCCTCCACCAGCGTGCGCAGCACCCGCACCCGGTCCCGCACCAGGTCGGCGACCTCGCCCTCGTCCAGCAGCTCGACCACGGCGACCAGGCCCATCAGCGGGGTGCGCAGGTCGTGCGCGACGTCGGCGGTGAACCGCTGCTCGGCCAGCAGCCGGTGCTGCAGGCTCGCCGCCATCGAGTCCACGGCGGCGGAGATGCGGGCGATCTCGTCCCGGCCGCGGGCGTTCGTCCGGGCCGCCAGGTCGCCCCCGGCGATGCTGCGGGCGGTGCGCGCGACCCGCCGCAGCCGCCGGTTGGGCAGCTCGGCCGCCAGCACCGACAGCGGCACCACCCCGGCCAGGGCGAGCAGCCCGGCCTTGGCCATGTTCCGGTCGAGCGCCTGGAGGCCCAGCAGTTCGGAGCCCATCGCGATCTGCACGCTCGTCGCCTCCTCGCCGCCGTCGCCGGACGGCTGGACCGCCCACATCCACGGCTCGTCCCGGTGGTCGAGCCCGTACCAGACCACCCGCCGGCCGGGCCGCAGCCGGTCGGCCAGGGCATCGGGAAGCTCGGCGACGGGCACGACGTCCTCGGCGGTCCCGGCGGCCAGCGACCTGTCCAGGGCCGCCTCGGCCCGCGCCTGGCCGAGGTCGAGCGCCCGCTGCCAGGTCGCCCGGTGCACCAGCAGCCCCACCACGGCGGCGACGACGGTCGCGGCGAGCGTGACGAGTGCGGCGATCTTCCAGCGCAGCGAGGCCAGGTTCACGTGACGGCCAGCTTGTAGCCGAACCCGCGCACGGTCTCGACGCGCTCGGCGCCGATCTTCCTGCGCAGCCGCTGCACGCACAGGTCGACCACGCGGCTGTCGCCGTCCCATCCGTAGTCCCACACGTTGCGCAGCAACGTCGCCCGTTCCAGGACGATGCCGGGATGGGCGGCGAACTCCAGCAGCAGCCGCAGCTCGGTCGGCGACAGCTCGACGCGCCGGCCGGCCCGCCGCACCTCCAGCGCGCCGGTGTCGACGCTCAGGTCCCCGAACTCCAGCACGGCCGCCCCCGCCTCGGGCCCGGCGGCCGGCGTCCTGGTGAAGGTGGCCCGGCGCAGCAGCGACCGGATCCTGGCCACCAGCACCGGCAGGTCCACCGGCTTGACCACGTAGTCGTCGGCGCCGCCCTCCAGCCCGGCCACGATGTCCAGCCCGTCGCCGCGGGCCGACATCATCAGGATCGGCACCTGGCTGGTCTCCCTGATGCTGCGGCACACGCTGATGCCGTCGAGGCCGGGCAGCATCACGTCCAGCAGCAGCAGGTCGTGATCGCCTGTACGGGCGGCCTCCAGCCCGTCGAGCCCGTCGGCCGCCGTGGTCACCCGGTAGCCGTACCGTTCCAGGGCCATGCCCAGCGACGTGCGGATCACGGTGTCGTCCTCGACGAGCAGCAGGGATGTCATGAAATCGCACCATACCTAGCGAAGTGCACTGACCGGCCCGGGCTCGGTTAGGCTCGGGGTGGACGATCGCGGCCAGGACGCCGAAGCCGTTCCTGCTCCGCTCGGCCCTCATCGCCTGATAGTCGGCCGGGTCGGCTGTCCCGCCGGAGCCCCTCCGCAGCCGGTCAGCACCCCCGGACCGCGCATCAGCGCACGCATCAAGGGCTCCTTCGCCGTGGGGACGCGCCGCCGTCCGCGACGCCTCGGCCAGTCTTGGGCCCTCTTCCGTCCGCCCGGCCTCGGCCGGGTGTCACCGGGCGCTCGGCCGTGTATCAGCCGCGTATCAGCGCCCGTAGCCCGTCATCTATCCCCACCGAAATGGAGAACAACCGTGCCGAACCACGTTCTCACCGGCACGCCGGGCGCCGGGAAGACGGCCGTCCTGCGGCTGCTGGAGGTCCGCGGGTACAGCGTCGTCGAAGAGGCGGCGACGGACGTCATCGCCCTCGGCCAGGCGCTCGGCCGCGCGGAGCCCTGGCGCGAGCCCGCCTTCGCCGAGGAGGTGGTCAGGCTCCAGCGGCGGCGCCAGGAGGCCGCGCCCGCGGGCGGCGAGGCCCCCGTCTTCTTCGACCGCTCGCCGGTCTGCACGCTGGCGCTGAGCCGCTTCCTCGGGCATCCCGCCTCACGCCTGCTCGCCCGCGAGGTCGAGCGGGTGGTGGAGCGGGGGACCTACGACGGGAAGGTGTTCTTCGTCCGCAACCAGGGGTTCGTCCGCGCCACCTCGGCCAGGCGGATCGGCTACGAGGAGGCGCTGGACTTCGAGCGCCTGCACGAGCGGACCTACCGCGACCTCGGGTTCGAGCTCGTCGAGGTGCCCGCCGGGCCGCTGGCCGGCCGCGTCGCGCTGGTCGAGCGCGCCGTCAGGCCACCCGGCCGCTCTTGACCAGCGCCCAGCACAGCGAGGCGAACGCGCCGGTGGTGGTGATCGTGCGGACGAGGTTGTAGCCGGCCCACTTGGCCTCGTCGAACGCGCGGCGCACCGCGGCCAGGTCGGCGATCCGGTCCGGGTCGCCGGCCGCCTTGAGAGCGTCGTTGAGCGGCACGTTCACGGCCACCGTGAGCACGAAGGCGACCAGGTAGAGCACCAGCGCGACGATGATCCAGGGCAGCACCGCGCGCACGTCCTGGCCGAGGTGCAGCGCCGCCGCCAGGCCCGTGAAGGCCAGCGCGCCGACGAAGCTGAGCATGAACCAGGGGTTGAGTATCGCCCGGTCCACGGCCTGGAACGCTCCGACGAACGTGCGGTCGTCGGTCGCGCCCAGACCGCGCATGATGGTGTGCGAGTACAGTCCGAAGACGCCCGCCGCGAGCCCGGTCGCCATGGTCGCCGCGATGAGCACGACGGTGCGCAGAACCGACATCAGTGTGTCCCCCTGTTCGTCCCGCGCCCGACGTCCCGGACGCGCGAGGACAAGTCAACGCGACACCGGGGGAGCGCGGCCATGGCCGAGACGCTCCCGCGCATACGCCGGACTCCAGGGGACGCCGTGGTCAGGGCGCGGGCGGGTTCCGGCGCGCGGTGACCAGCGCGAAGGACAGGTATTCCCCCTGGTCGGCTTCGAGCATGGCGATCGTCGCGGTCTCCTGCCGGGCGCGGGCCCACAGCAGCCAGTCGTGCCATCCGCCGTCCTGCAGCCGCGCGGACGTCACCGTGACCAGCTCGGTGATCTCCCACTGGAAGCGCCACCACCCGGGAGTGTGCCAGGCGATGGCCTCCCAGCCGACCAGGGCCTTGACGTGCGCGGGGATGTGCCCGAGCTCGCGGACCTCGCGGGTCATGCCGGGCGTGGCGACGCCGAGCTGCCCGCCGGGCCGCAGGAAGCGGGCCAGGTAGGGCAGGTAGGAGTCGGCCGTGCCGAAGTACTCGAAGGCGTCCACGCTGACGATCGCGTCGAAGGACTCCGGCTCGAACGGCAGCGCGTGCGCCTCGGCCCGTACGGCCCGGACGCGGTCCGTCACGCCCGCCGCGGCGAAGACGGCCGCGGCCTTCTCCGGCGCGACCCACAGGTCGGCGGCCACCACCTCCACCCCGAACTCGCGGGCCAGGAATACCGAGGTCGCCCCCAGGCCCGAGCCCAGGTCGAGCACCCGCATGCCGGGCCGCAGGTCGAGGTCGCGGGCCAGGTCCTCCAGCAGCCACAGCGGATGGGGGCCCATGTCCAGCCCGAGCACCCATTCCGGGTCGTATGTGGAGGACAGCGGATAGACGTCGGGGCGCACGAGATCCTGGATCGCTGACACAGCGGGCCATCCCACCACGAAGCCCCCGCCCGTTCAACCGGTTATCTGCCGCCGGGGCCGGGCCCCGCAGGTGCGATCCGGGTCACCGGGTCAGGTGCGCCAGCAGGGCGGCGGCGGCCGGGTTGGCGGGAACGGGCGCCCGGCCGGCCGGCACGACCGTCCTGGCCGGATCGGGCTGGCGGATGCGCACGGTCGGCAGCCCCTCCCGCTCGGCCACCCGCCGGGGGACGATCGCCACCCCGATCCCGGCGCGCACGAGGTCGACCAGCAGCCGGATCTGGGTGACCTCGCAGGTGATCTGCCGGTGCAGCCCGCACCCGGCGGCCAGCCGGCGCACCGCGGTCTCCAGCCCGGTGCCGGCCTTGAAGTCCACGAACGGCTCCTCCGTCAGCTCCGACAGCAGGGCCCGCTCGGCGCCGGCCAGCCGGTGCTCGGGCGAGGTCATCAGCACCAGCTCCTCCTCCCAGGAGTCGAACACGGCCAGCCCCGCCGGCAGCTCGGCGCCGTCGAGCGCCAGGTAGGCCAGGTCGAGCTCGCGGGCGAGCAGCGCGTCGAGCAGCCCCGCCACCGGCGCGTCGCGGACCGAGATCTGGATGCCCGGCCGCCGGCGGTGGAAGGCGGCCAGCTCGGCCGGCAGGTCGACGCTGGTGAGGGTCTGGATGGTGCCGATCGCCACCCGGCCGGTGGCCAGTCCGGACACCGCGGACACGGCGTCGGCGGCCGCCGCGGCGTCGGCCAGCAGCGCCCGCGCGGCCGGCAGGAAGGCGTGCCCGGCCGGGGTGAGCACCGGCCGCCGCCCGGTGCGCTCGAACAGGTCGGCGCCGAGCTCCCGTTCGAGCTTGCGGATGGACGTGCTGAGCGCCGACTGCACGATCAGCTCGGCCCGCGCGGCGGCGGTGAAGCTGCCATGGGTGGTGACGGCGACGAAGTGGCGGAGCTGACGCAGTTCCATCCATCTACGATAGCGATGGCAGCCAGCGAGACGATGTGTTGGATCGATCAGTGCCTGCCAGGACATCCTGGTCCGCATGGAACGACACGTCCCCGTCCTGTGGACGGCCGCCTACTGCTCCCGCCGTCCCGCCCCGGTCCGGCTCGCCGGGCGGGGGCTGCTCAAGCTCCTCGACTTCGTCCGGGCGCTCGCCCTGGCCGACCACCGCACGTTCGTCTCGCACTGAACGGGTCTCAGCCCGTGTTCTCGCGGTGCCGCAGCAGCAGCAGCGCGATGTCGTCGGTGTGCGGGGCGTGGTCGAGCAGCGTCCCGGCGACCTGCTGGAGCTGCTCGCGCGGGGCGCTGGTCAGGTACGCCGCCAGCGTCCCGATGGCCTCGTCCAGGTCCACGCCCGGCGCCTCGACCAGCCCGTCGGTGTAGAGGGCCAGGACGGCGCCCGGCGGGAACGGCACCTCCACCGTGGCGTACTCGGCGTCGGCGTCGATGCCGAGCAGCAGGCCCGCCGGGATGTCGATGATCTCGGCCGGCATGTTGGGCGGGCGCAGCAGCGGCAGCGGATGACCGGCGTTGGCCGCCCGCAGCGTGCGCAGGCGCAGGTCGAAGTAGATGAGCAGGCAGCTGGTGAACAGGTCGGTGTCCAGGTCCATGAGCAGCCGGTTGGTGTGCTGGAGCACGTCCCCGGGGCTGGCCCCGACGGCGGCGTGGGCGTGGATGGCGGTGCGCACCTGGCCCATGAGCGCCGCGGCCGTCATGTTGTGCCCCTGGACGTCCCCGATGACGGCCGCGGCGGTGGTCTCGTTGAGCCGGATCAGGTCGTAGAAGTCGCCGCCGATGCCGACGCCGCGGGTCGCGGGCACGTACCGGGCGGCCACTTCCAGGCCCGGCATGTCGGGCAGGCTGCCGGGCAGCAGCGAGGTCTGCAGGCTGTGGGCCAGCCGGTCCTTGGTGTCGTAGAGCAGCGCCCGGTCCAGGGCCTGGCCCATCAGCCCGGCCAGCGTGGTCAGCGTCGCGCACTGCTCGGCGGTGAACGGCCGCGGGTGGTCGAAGGCCAGCAGGCAGACGCCGAAGGTGTCGTCGGAGACGGTCAGCGGCAGGAAGGCCCAGGCGGCCATCCCGTCGTCCTGGGCGACGTCGGGGAAGGCCCGGTTCAGCTCGGCCCGGTCGGCGAAGAAGGCGGCCTCGCCGGTGCGGACGACCTGCTCGGCGGGGCTGGGCGCGGCCAGCGTCTGGCCGTCGAACCGCTCCAGCACCTCGGGGACGTAGCCGTGCGACCCGACGATCCGCATCCGGCCGCTCTCCGCCCTCATGATCGCCATGGCCTGCGCCCTGAACACCGGCATGACGTGCTCGGCGATGAGATCGACGACCTCCCGGACGTTCAGCGCCCGGGTCATCGCCGAGGCCATGTGCAGGAAGTTGTAGAAGACGTCGGCCCGCGGCAGCCCCGCGTTGTCCGGCATGAAGGCGCGCGCGGGCCGCTGCGCGCACAGGTCGGCGCCCGAGGGGGTGATGCGCAGGCTCAGGCCCGTCGGGTCCGGGTGCAGGACGAACTCCAGCTCGTGGCCGTCCGGCCGGCGGGCCGAGCAGGAGGCGACCCGCTGGCCGACCACCGCCGCCCGGCAGCGGTCCTGGAAGGCCGGGTCCTTCAGCCACGTCGCCGTCTCCCACAGCGGCGTGCCCAGCAGCTCCGAGACGGTGGTGCCGAGCAGGTCGGCGGCGGCGGGGCTGGCGAAGGTGACGACGCCGTCCAGGTCGAGCGCGACGGAGCCGTCCCGCAGCCGGTCCAGGTAGCCGGCCGCGGCCACGGCCTCGTACGGGTCGGGCATCGGCGGCGGCACCGGGGTCAGCACCCGCGGCTCGCCGCCGGGACGCAGCGGACATCCGCTGTCGGCGGCCTGCTCCAGGACGGCCGCCAGGCGCTCGCTCGTGGCGGCGATGACGTCCTGCTCCGGCCCGCTCAGCTCGGCCGGCCGCCCGTCCGGCCAGAGCAGGATCCACGAGCCCCACATGCGGGAGTCGCTGTGCAGGGGCGCGGCGGCCGAGGCGAAGGCGTACGGGAAGGCCAGGGCCGTGCCGGGGAAGCGGCGGGCCAGCTCCTGCGCGGTCGGCACCCACACCAGCCGCCCCTGGCGGACGGCGGCGGCCACGGGCGCCCCGCCGTCCAGCCGGACGGTGGTCCACGGCCTGACGAGCTGCGCGGGCAGCCCGATCTCCGTCTCCATCACCAGGACCTGCGGGGAGCCGGTCAGCAGGTACACCGCGCCGATGTGCGCGCCGGTGTCACGGGCGGCCTGGGCGAGCTGCTCGTCCAGCGCCGAGGTGTACGGCAGGGTCCCCTCGTCGGCGTGGCCGCCCACGGACTACCTCGTTCCGTGCTGCGCTGACGTCGGCGCCGCGTCCCGTTGATCGCCCATAGGACAACTGTAGATATCCGTATTGGGGGTGAAGCTCACCGTTGCCGGAATCTGGGGAAGAGGAGGGACGAATATGAGCTTTGCGGCGGGCGACGGTCGGGTGGGGCCAATTGGCCGGAACGTGACAAAGCGACGGGGTTCTCGGCCCGTTGATCGCTGTCTACACTCCGGTTCGGACGCCAACCCACCCCGCCCACGGGGAGGGGAGGCGGTCCAGCTCGTCACCCGCCGGGGAGGGTCATCGATCTCTCCGGCATGCGCGCGTGGGGGTGACATGACGTCCTCGGCCGGGGCGGCGGGTTCGTGCAGCTCCTCGGCCAGGAGGTCTTTGTGTTGTCCCGTTCGTTCTCATCCCGTTTACGCCGGTTGACATCGTTAGCCGTCGGGCTCGGCGTCGTGCTGACCATGAGCCCGGCCGTGGCGCGGGCCACGCCGGCCCCGCCCGGCAAATGGCGGTCGGTGCCGCTCACCGGCGCCGAGGTGGTCGAAGGCGCCAAGTCCTCCACCGGCAAGCTCGCCAGGAGCGACGCGGCGCTGCTGAAGGTCACCTCACCCGCGCCGGTCAACGTCATGGTCAAGCTGGACTACGACTCGCTGGCCGCCTACCAGGGCGGGCTGGCCGGACTGCCGGCCACCAGCCCCGCCGTCACCGGCAAGGCCCTCGACACCAGAAGCGCCGAGGCCAGGAAGTACGGCACCCACATCCAGGACGTCGAGAACGCCTTCCTGGGCGAGCTGGCCAAGAAGGTCCCCGGAGCCGTCGTCGGCCAGCGGGTCAGGACCGTCTACGGCGGCATCGCCCTGCGCGTCCCGGGCAACAAGGTGGCCGACGTGCTGCGCCTGCCCGGCGCGGTCGCCGTCCAGGAGGACAAGCCCCAGCAGCTGCTGACCGACTCCAGCCCCGAGTTCATCGGCGCCGACACCATCTACGGCAAGCTCGGCGGCAGCTCCTCCGCGGGCAAGGGCGTGATCGTCGGCGTGCTCGACACCGGCGCCTGGCCCGAGCACCCGTCGTTCGCCGCCGCCCCCGGCCTGCCCGCCCCCGGGCCCACCAAGGACGGCACGCCGCGCGTGTGCAACTTCGGCGACAACCCGCTGACCCCCGCCAGCGACCCGTTCACCTGCAACAACAAGCTGATCGGCGGGCAGCCGTTCATGGAGACCTACAACGCCGTCTACGGCGGCGAGGTCTACGGCGACAGCGCCCGCGACTCCAACGGGCACGGCACCCACACCGCCAGCACCTCCGCGGGCGGCCCGGTCGCCGACGCGAACCCGCTGGGCATCAGCCGCGGCCCGATCCACGGCATCGCCCCGGCCGCCGAGGTGTCGGTCTACAAGGTGTGCGGCGCGCAGGGCTGCTTCCCCTCCGACTCGGCGCAGGCCGTGGCGCGGGCCGTGCTGGACGGCGTACGCGTGATCAACTTCTCGGTCTCCGGCGGCAGCGACCCCTACAGCGACCCGGTCGAGCTGGCCTTCCTCGACGCCTACGCGGCCGGCGTGCTGGTCTCGGCCTCGGCCGGCAACTCCGGCCCCGGCGCCGGCACCACCGACCACCGCGGCCCCTGGGTGACCACGGTGGCCGCCTCCTCGCAGTCCAGGACGTTCCAGTCCACGGTCACGCTGTCCGGCGGCGGCGCCACGGCGACGATCAAGGGCGCGTCCATCACCGCGGGCCTGGCCTCGCCGCTGCCCGTCGTCCTGGCCTCCGCGCCGCCGTACTCGCGGCCGGCGTGCGACGTCCCGGCCCCTCCCGGGCTGTTCAGCGGCAAGATCGTCGCCTGTGAGCGCACCCCCAACCGCGTGCTGAAGAGCTTCAACGTCAGGCAGGGCGGCGCGGCCGGGATGATCCTCTACAACACCTTCCCGTTCGACGTCTTCACCGACGCCCACTGGCTGCCGTCCGTGCACGTGGACAAGCCCGAGGCCGACACCCTGCTGGCCTTCCTCGCCGCCCACCCCGGCGCCACCGCCTCCTTCACGCAGGGCGCCAAGTCCACCTGGCAGGGCGACGCGATGGCGCACTTCTCCTCGCGCGGCCCCGGCGGCGACTTCCTCAAGCCGGACGTCACCGCACCCGGCCAGCACATCATGGCGGGCATGACGCCGACCCCCGAGTCGCCGCTGGAAGGCCCGCCCGGCAACCTCTACCAGGTCATCTCCGGCACCTCGATGTCCGCGCCGCACGTGACCGGCTCGGCGGCGCTGGTGTTCGCCCTGCACCCCACCTGGACGCCCGGCCAGGTCAAGTCGGCCCTGGAGACCACGGCCAGGACCGCGGTCACCAAGCAGGACAGGACCACCGCGGCCGACCCGTTCGACATGGGCGGCGGGCGCATCGACCTGACCAAGGCCGGTGACCCCGGACTGACCCTGGACCAGGACGCCGCCGGCTTCGTCGCCTCGGCCACCGACCCCATCAACCGGATCGACCTCAACCTGCCCTCGGTGAACGCGCCCACCATGCCCGGCGTCATCACCGCCAAGCGCACCGTCACCAACACCACCGGCTCGTCGCTCACCTTCACCGCCTCCGGCACCACCGTGAGCGGAGCCGCCGTCGCCGTGCTGCCGCCGCTGTTCACCGTCGCGCCCGGCAAGAGCGCCAAGCTGAGCGTCGTCGTCACCGCGCCGGAACTGCCCGAGGGCCAGTACTTCGGCCAGGTCAACCTCAAGCAGGTCGGCGGCTCGCGCGCGCTGCACCTGCCGGTGGCGTTCTACCGCAAGCAGGGCGCGGTGCCGGTCGAGCAGACCTGCGCCCCGGACACCATCGCCAGGAACACCGGCGAGTCGACCTGCACCGTCACCGTACGCAACACCACCTACGAGGACGCCGAGGTGACCGCGCTCAGCACCCTGGACGCCCGCCTGCGCCTCAACAGCGTCACGGACGCGACCAAGGTCGGCACCCAGGTCGCCACCACCAAGGCGACGCTGGCCGCCACCCAGCCCGCCCGGCCGGCCATCGCGCCCGGCGCCGGACCGGCCGGCTACATCCCGCTGGACGCCTTCGGCGTCACGCCCACCCCGATCGGCGACGAGCAGGCGCTCAACTTCACCGTGCCCGCCTTCCAGTTCGCCGGACGAAGTTACACCCGGCTAGGCGTCACCTCCGACGGCTACAGCGTCGCGGGCGGGGCCACCGGCGACGACGTCTCAGCGACGCCGCAGACGCTGCCCGACCCGCCGCGGCCCAACGGCGTGCTCGCCCCGTACTGGACCGACCTGGACGGCACCGCCGCGCCGGGCGTCCTGGCCACGATCCTGACCGACGGGGTCAACGACTGGCTGGTGGTGGAGTGGCGGCTGAACCTCTACGGCACCACCGACCTGAAGGTCTTCCAGCAGTGGATCGGGCTCAACGGCGTGGAGGACATCAGCTACGCCTACGACCCGGGCAACCTGCCCGGCTCGCCGCCCGCCGCCTACGGCCTGACGGTCGGCGCCGAGAACGCCGAGGGCAGCGCCGGCGCCCAGATTTCCGGGCCGCCCACCCAGGATCTGGTCGTCACCAGCACGCCGGGCGCGCCCGGCGGCAGCCTGACGTACTCGATGAAGGTCAAGGGGGTCAGCGCGGGGGTCGGCAGGATCACGACCGCCACCTCGACCCCGCAGGTCAAGGGGATCACCGTCGAAGTGGACAAGATCACCGTCCAGTGAGCCCGCCGGTGGCCGCGGGCGGCGCACCCGCCCGCGGCCACCGCGGCACGGCTTCCGAGCTCCCTCAGAGCTCGGCCCGGTGCTGCTCGGCGGGGTCGGTGTCCTGCTCGCCATGCACGTGATCGGCGCCCTCATGGCGGTCGCCGCCGGGCTCAACCCGACGTTCCCGGACGCCCTCGGCCCCCAGGCGCGGCTGTCGGCGCCGCTGCCGATGATGGCCGCGCAGGTCGTGCCGGCCGTGGGGGCGACCCGGAGCCGCCGCGGCGTCGCGATCCCGGCCGCCGCCCTGCCGGCGGTCGCCGGGGTGCTGGCCTTCGTGTCGGGGTTCTACGACGGCGGTTACGCCGCCGAGCTCACGGCCGGGCAGCGGGTCTACCAGATCGCCCTGGTCTCGGCGCACCTCGCGGTGGCCGTCGTGGCGGCGCTCAGGCTCGCCGGACTGCTCCGCCGGCCCGCGCGCTCCTGACGTCTCCTAGTGGGCGGCCTCGTACTTCTCGACCACCGAGGCCGCGATCCGGCCGCGCTCGCTGACGGGCAGGCCGTTGGCCTTGGCCCACTGCCGGATCTCCGAAGACTTCTCCCGGCTCAACGCGCGGCTGCCGGTGACGGCCGCCCGGCGCCCGCGCCCACCGCGATCCACGCGAACAGGACGGGCCTTCACGATGAAGGGCGCCAGTGCTTTCCGCAGCGCGTCCGCCTTCTCCTCATGAAGGTCAATCTCGTAGCTGCTGCCATCGAGTGCAAAGACGACGGTCTCATGAGCCTCCCCACCGTCTACATCGTCGATGAGAATCTCTTGAATCTGCTTAGCCATGGTGGCACTCCATGCTCGATACGGTTGTTGCGTACTGTAGCGCCCTTCAGTAGCGTGCGGGCAACTTACCTCGGCCCGGCGCCGGTGAACGCGGAGAACTCGCCGGGCACACCGCCTGTCAAAGGCATTTCAAACGCGGCCGGAACCGCGCGTGCCCGGGGTGTCCCGGCGGCCGCCTTGCGTATCTCACCTGGGAATGCCCGCGTCATGTTCCAGGTCGCGAGGCGGGCGGGCGGTCGCGGCGGGCCCGAGGCCGCCCGGCGCGCGCACCCGCGCGGGGCGGCAACGGGAAGGCGGCGGCCGCAGCGGCGGGCATCTTATCGAAGATGAATTCAAAGGTGTGCTTCAATGTGTCGGCGCCGCACCCGCGTGCGCGCCGCCGTCGCTTCCCGGCTTCGGCACACGGTTTTCCGGCGTCCCGCGAGCTGTGCGCCGGCCGGGCCCTATGGCGTCAACTCCGGGCAAGGCGCAGAAGTGCAAGTGCGAATGCGACGGGCCCGGCCGTCTTCCGCCCTTTTGTTTCTGGCCGATTTATCGGGCGGGGCGGCCGAACCACTCCGTGACCCGGCGGAGGGCGGCGTCCGGGCCGTCGAGGTCGAGCAGGAGCTCGGGGGCGGCGAGCGCGGCCACCTCCTCGAAGGCGTCCTGATGACAGGTCAGCCGCCAGCCGGGCCAGCGCTCGGCCGGCCGCGACGGGGGCAGCGAGCAGTCCAGCGACCACCAGTCGAGCGTGCGGGCGGCGGCGTCGAGGTACACGCCGTTCCAGGGCGCGGCCTCCAGCACCGCGAAGGGCGTCGCCTGCTCCTGGGGGCGCAGCAGGGCGGCGGGACCGGCGAGCAGCACGCGGGCCAGGCCGGCGCCCCACCAGCCGGCGAACGACAGCCGCCCGGCGGTGTCCCGTACGGCCACGAGGGTGTCGGCGACCACCGACAGGTCGTCGTCCTCGGCCGGGCCCTGACCCCATTGCGGCGGCAGCGGCGCCGGCGGGTCGTCGAGGCCGGCGACGGTGTCGTAGCCCAGCCCGAGATGCTCCATGACCTCGTGGAGGCCGCGGGCCGCCCACCTCACCGTCCAGCCGGGCCACCGCGCGGCGAGCAGGTCCAGCCACGCCCGGATCTCCGACACCGACGTGCGCCACACGGGCCCGCGGATCTCCAGGGAGCAGTGGACGAGCAGCAGGCGGCGGGGCACGTCCAGCACGGCCACGGCCTGCCAGCGCACCGCGTCGCCCCAGCCGAGGGCGTGGCCGTGCTCCTGCTCGCGCACGAAGGCGGCCAGCCGGTCGGGGCCGCGCAGCAGGTCGCCGTGGAAGGTGCCCGCGCCGCCCCGGCGTGACCAGACCCGATGGCCGCCCGCGTCGACGATCACGTAGTGCGCGTGCGCGGTGCCCATGCCGCCCAACCTAGCCCGCGCCCGGCGGGGGCGGACTCCGGATGATCCGCAACGGCTCCGCAACGGCTCCATGGCGGCCCCATGGCGGCTCCGCGGTGGCTCCGTGGCGGGGACGGGCCGGGGCCCGCGACAATGAAGCGATGCGCTACCTGGATGCGGCGGACCCGCTGGCGGTGTCGGCGGCGGCGGCCGTGCGGCTCGGCGACCTCGACGGCGTACGCCGTCTGCTGGCCGGGCATCCCGGGCTGGCCCGCGTCCGGCTGGGCGAGGCGGGCGGGGTGTCCAGGACCCTCCTGCACGTCCTCACCGACTGGCCGGGCCACGTGCCGCGCGGTCCCGCCCTGGTGCGGGAGCTGGTGGCGGCCGGGGCCGAGGTGGACGCCCGCTTCGCCGGCCCGCACGCCGAGACGCCGCTGACGTGGGCCGCGAGCTGCGACGACGTCCCCGTGCTCGACGCCCTGCTGGACGCCGGAGCCGACGTCGAGGCCACCGGCGCGGTGATCGGCGGCGGCACGGCGCTCTCGGACGCGTGCGCCTTCGCCCAGTGGGACGCCTGCCACGGCGGGCAGTCGCAGGCCGCGGCGTTCCTCCTGGAACGCGGCGGCGACCTCGGCTGGGTGGGCTACGACGACCTCACCCCGCTGGACGCCGCCCGTCGCGCCGGCGCCGACGACCTGGCATCCTGGCTCGCAGCACACGGCGCCCGCCCAGGCCCCCGGCACCCCGCAGGCTGACCCCGCTCAGGGCCTCGCGTCGCGGGCGGTCTCGGTGGCGCGGGTGAGGAGGGCGCGGCGTTCCTGGTCGCTGTGGGCGACGGCGGCGGCCCGCCGGAACAGCGCCGCCGCGCGCGCCGGGTCGCCGTCGCGGGCGGTGAGGTCGGCCTCGGCGGCGATGGCCAGCGGATGGCCGTCGAGCTCGGCGCGGGAGCGCTCCAGCAGCGCGAGCCCGGCCCGCGGCCCGTGGGCGTACCCGTGCGCGACGGCCCGGTTCAGCTCCACCACGGGCGTGGGGTGGAGCAGGGCCAGCTCGTCGTAGCAGCGGGCGATCCGCGACCAGTCGGTGCCGGGCAGCGAGGACGCCGTGGCGTGGCAGGCGGCGATGCGGGCCTGCAGCCCGTACGGGCCGCCGCCCTCGACGGCGGCCAGCAGGGCGAGCCCCTCGCCGATCGCCGCCCGGTCCCAGCGGGAGCGGTCCTGCCGGTCGAGGGGCACCAGGTCGCCGGCGGCGTCGCGGCGGGCGTCCCGGCGGGAGTGCTGCAGCAGGAACAGCGCCAGCAGCGCCGTCACCTCCTCCTGCTCCGGCATGAGCCGCCGCAGCAGCCGCGCCAGCCGGATCGCTTCCTCGGCGAACGCGGGCTCGCCGCCGGCGTCGTAGCCTTGCGTGAACAGCAGGTAGAGGACGGCCAGCACCCCGGGCAGCCGCTCGGAAAGGGCCGCCCCCTGCGGCACCCGGTACGGGATGCCCGCCTCGGCGATCTTCCGCTTGGCCCTGGTCAGCCGCCGGGTCATCGCCGACTCGGTGACCAGGAAGGCGCGCGCGAGGTCGGCAGTGGGCACGCCGCAGACCGTCCGCAGCGTCAGCGCCACCCGCGACTCCAGCGCCAGCGCCGGATGGCAGCACGTGAAGACGAGCCGCAGCCGGTCGTCCACGACCTCCTCCTCCCGCCCGTCGCCGGGCCCGTCCTGGACGGTCAGGGCGAGCGCCGCCAGCTCGGCCAGCTTGCGGCGCTCGATCGAGACCCGGCGCAGCGCGTCGATCGCGCGGTTGCGCGCCACCGTCATGAGCCAGCCGCCCGGGTTGGACGGCACGCCCTCCTCCGGCCACCGCCGCACGGCCAGCGCCAGCGCCTCCTGGGCGCAGTCCTCGGCGAGGGTCCAGTCGCCGGTGACCCGGATGAGGGCGGCGACGATCCGCGGGTACGCCTCCGCCGCCGCCTCCTCCAGGCGCCCTCTCACTGCTCGAAGTCGGCGAACGGCCGCAGCTCCAGCCGTCCGTGCCTGGCCATCGGGTGGCTGCGGGCGACCTCGACCGCCTCGTCGAGGTCGGCGCAATCGAGCAGGTCGAAGCCCACGATCACCTCCTTGGTCTCGGCGAACGGCCCGTCGGACAGGACCAGCTCGCCGCCGCGCACTCGCACGGTGGTCGCGGCCGACTCCGGCGCCAGCACCGCGCCGCGCACCCGCCGCCCGCGGGCGTCGTTCTCGGCCACCCACGCCTCGACGTCGGGCAGGTTCTCCTGGTCGGTGTCGGGCTCGGTGTCGGTGCAGACGAACATCATGTACTTCATCTCGTGCTCCTCGGTCGGACGGCGTCTCACCATGGTGACGAACGGGACCGACGGAACCGGACGGCGTCCCCCGAAAATTCTTTCGCGGCGACGGAGAAGGGTCAGGCCGACACTGCGCGGCGCGCGTCCAGGCGGCCGGCCCGGGGACGGGCCCGCAGGTCCAGGGTGAGCAGCGAGCCGAGCCCGGTCTGCTCGAGGACGACCTCGTCGCAGAGCTGCTGGATGACCCACAGGCCGTACCCGTGGGAGGCGGTCGGGTTGAGGCGGGCCGAGGCCAGGTGCTCGTGGGTGAGCCGGCCGGCGACGTCGAGGATCTCCACGACCACGCCGTCGGCGCCGCCGCGGGAGGTCACCATGCCCGTCCGGCCGCCGTGGTCCAGCACGTTGGTGACCGCCTCGTTGACGGCCACCACCAGGTCCTCCAGCCGGTCGGCGGACAGCCCGCAGTGGCGGCCGTGGACGCGGATCAGGTCCCTGATGAGGGCAAGGTCAGTGCTGATGGGGCACTGGAGCTCGAACTGAAGGGTCATGATCGTCTCGCGTGGCGGGGTCGGATGGGGTGGCGGGCCAGTCTCCAGCTTTCCCACCGGCGGCCACTCAAACGTGTACCGCCGTCGTTCGCAAGTCGGCGGCATGAGGGACGCAGGACCGGGTAGCGCCATAAGTGCAGAAACTTCCGGCACGCCCACGGTCCCCAGACGAACCCGGAGGCTGACGAATGCGGCACGGCGACGGCGACCAGAGCACGGGCATCGACCATCGCAAGGGGAGCGGCCAGGTCACGGGAAGCGGCGGGCTGGGCAGGGCCGCGCTGTGGCCGGCCTCGGTGCTGACCGCGGCGGTGACCGCCGACCTGCTGCGGCGCCGGTTCGCGCCGGCCCGGCTGCGGCTGGCGGAGGCCGCGAGCGAGCTGCTCGAACGTACGGGTGTGCGCCCCGCCAGGCCGCGCCTCACCGACCGGGAGCGGCTGGACCGCCAGTTGCTGACCTGGCGGCAGGCCCACCCGGAGACCGGGTGGCCCACCGGCCGCATGGGCCCGGCCGGGACCGGCGGCGGCTGACCCGGCGTCCCCGCGAGGTCCGCCCTGTCAGCAGGGGCCCGTAGGGTCTGCGGGCGGTCCGGGTCAGGTGGGCCCGTTGGGGGTGCGGGCGGTCCGGTCAGGTGGGGCCGGCGGCGCTCCGGCGGGCCGTCTCGGCGATCGCCCGGAGCGCGTCGAGGTGCCCGGCCAGCGCGCGGCGGCCCTCCTGGGTCAGCGAGAGCCACGTGCGGGGGCGCTTGCCGACGTACCCCTTGCGCACGTGCACGTAGCCGGCCTCCTGAAGGGCGGAGACGATCCGGCTGACGCTGGCGTCGGAGATCTCGGCGTAGTCGCGGACCGCGGCGAACTCCGCCTCCAGCGCGCCCGACAGGAACGCCATGACGGTCAGCCGGGTGGGGTGCTGGATGACCTCGTCCAGCCGGGGGTCAGCGGTCATGGCCGTCGCGTGCCGTGACCGCCCACAGCGCGGCCCCG
This sequence comes from Nonomuraea sp. NPDC049637, assembly GCF_040675235.1. Taxonomy (NCBI): domain Bacteria; kingdom Bacillati; phylum Actinomycetota; class Actinomycetes; order Streptosporangiales; family Streptosporangiaceae; genus Nonomuraea; species Nonomuraea sp. NPDC049637. The sequence goes on along the minus strand of NZ_JBFAOM010000056.1, from coordinate 8,536 downwards.
CCCAGCACGGCGGCGCACGCCGCGCCCGCGCAGCAGCCCGAAACCGGCCGCGAACAGCAGCCCGCGCGCCGGGGCGAACCAGCCGGGGGCGGCCGGCCGCGAACGGGCCGCCGCCCGCGCCGCCTCGGCCGCCCGCAACGCCTGATGGGCCGCGTGGGCATCGACGTGATCGCGCATCGGACCTCCTCGGTAGAAGTACTTTCACCGTAGCATCTACTTTTGCCTCGCAAAAGTACTACCGCTGCCGCCCGGCCACGACGTGTGCCGCGACCGGGGCCCGGCCGGTCCGCCGCCGCGCTACGCCTGGCCCGTGTGCAGGTGGGAGCGCTCGCCGTCGTGGTCGAAGATGGTGAGCAGCTCCACCGGCCCGTCGTGGGCGCCGACGGCGTGCGGGGTCATGGTCGAGAACTCGGCCGCGTCGCCCGCCGGCACCAGGACGGTCCGCTCGCCCAGCAGCAGGCGGGCCGTCCCGGACAGGACGGTGAACCACTCGCGCCCGGGATGCGCCTGCGGTTCGAGCGGCCGGTCGGGGGTGATGCGCATCTTGGCCACCGTGACGCCGTGCAGCGAACGTTCCCGCGACAACAACCACACGGTCATCCCCGGGTGGTCGCAGGGCAGCGGCCGGATCACCACGTCGTCGTCCTCGGTGGACTCGACGAGCTGGTCGAGCGTCGTGCCGAGAGCCCGCGCGATGGGCACGAGCTGGTCGAGGGCGATCCGGCGGTGGCCGGTCTCGATGCGGCTCAGGTTGGACGGGCTCAGCCGGCACCGCGCGGCCAGGGCGTCGAGCGACCAGCCCCGGGCCAGCCGCAGGCCGCGGATGCGCCGCCGGACGACGGCGTCCAGGTCGACTTCTTGCGTCATAGGCAAGAGTGTATGCCGCACACGCAGGAGCCCCCTACGGTGAAGGCATGGAAGCACATCACCACCACGGACACCACCACGAACGCCACCACGGCGACGAATCCGCCCTGGCGGACCTGCTCGACCTGGACGCCGAAGTGCTCGGGCCGTTCCTGGACGAGCTGACCGCCTGGGTCGGCGAGCAGACCGGCCGCACCCCGCACACGGTCGCCGACCTGGGCGCCGGCACCGGAACCGGCACGCTGGCCCTGGCCCGGCGGTTCCCCGCCGCCGAGGTCGTCGCGGTCGACCGGTCGCCGGTCATGCTCGACCGCCTGCGCGCGGTGGCGCGCGGCCAGGGGCTGGGGGAGCGGGTGCGGGTGGTCCAGGCCGACCTGGACGCGGCCCTGCCGCCGATCGGCACGCCCGACCTGGTGTGGGCGGCGGCGTCGCTGCACCACGTCGAGGACCCGGCGCGGCTGCTGCGCGAGGTCCACGCCGCGCTGCGCCCCGGCGGGCTGCTGGCGGTCGTCGAGATGGACGGCATGCCGCGCCTCCTGTCCGACGAGGCCGGGGCGGCGCTGGAGGCGCGCTGCCGGGAGGCGCTGGCGGGCAGCGGCCCGGACCCGTACCCGGACTGGGGGCCGGTCCTGGCGGCGGCCGGGTTCGAGGTGGCCGCGCGGCACGACTTCCCGATCGAGGTGCGCCCGGCGCCGCCGGGGGCCGTCCGCTACGCGCGGGCGGTGCTGGGCGGCTACCGGTCGCGGCTCGATGGGCACCTGGCCGCCGACGACCTGGCCGCCCTCGACCGGCTGCTCTCCGCCGGTTCGCCGGAGTCCCTCGACCGCCGCGAGCTCGTCGTGCGCGGCACCCGGACCGCCTGGGCGGCCCGCCGTCCCTGACTCCGGGGGAGCCCGGGTGTTGCCAGGGGGACCGATACGTTGGGATGCGTGACGACTGCTCCCTTTGGCACCCCCAGGTCGTTCGTCCCGAGGCGTCCAGGCTCGCCTGGCTGGACGCCCTGCGCGGCATCGGCGCGCTCGCCGTCGTGGGCGAGCACCTGACCACCTGGGCCATGCCCTGGCTGCGCCCGACCTTCTTCAACCTGGGCGTGTACGGCGTCCTGGTGTTCTTCCTGGTCAGCGGGTACATCATCCCGTCGTCACTGGAACGGCACGGCGACGTGCGGGCCTTCTGGATCGGCCGCCCCTTCCGCCTCTACCCGCTCTACCTCGCCGTCATCGCCGTGGTCCTGGCCCTGTCCTGGTGGATCCCGGTACGCGCCGAGGTGCCCAGGGACGCCTCCTCGGCCGCGGCGCACGCCACGATGCTGCTGGACGTCGTCGGCGTCGCCGGGGTGATGAACACGATGTGGACGCTCTCCTACGAGATGGTCTTCTACCTGATGGTCACCGCCCTGTTCGTGACCGGCGTCCGGGACCGGCGCGGCCTGGTCGCCGTCGCGTTCGGGGTGACCGCGGTCGTGGCGGGCCTCGCGCTGGGCGCGGCGCCGCTGACCGGCGGCTGGTTGTCGTGGGTGTCGTTCGCGGTGTTCGCCGCCGGGCTGGCCGGCGTCGTCTCCGGCCGGCTGCGCAACCTGGCGGCGTGCGCGCTCGGCGTCATGGCCCTGGCCCTGCTGCTGCTGAGCAGCCGCGTCCCGTGGTTCGGGGCGGCGATCCTCGCGGTCATGTTCACCGGCACGGCGATCCGCCGGTGGGAGAGCGGCCAGGGGTCGTTGTGGCCGGTGGCCCTGGCCGCCTCGCTGGTGACGGTCGCCCCCGTCCGGGCGCTCAGCGCCGGGTGGTGGTGGGTGCAGCCGGACGTGTGGGGCACGACCGTCGCCCTGGCCGGGCTCACGTTCGCGGCCGGTCTGGCCTGGCGGGCCCGCCGGGTGCCCGCCGTGCTCACCTGGCTCGGGCTGATGAGCTACTCCCTCTACCTGGTGCACCTGCCGGTGCTGCTCGTGGTGATGGAGATTGCGGGGGAGATGCGCTGGTCGCCGCTGCCCCTGCAGATCGGCGTCAGCGTGCTCTTCCTGGCTCTCGTGCTGCCGGGCAGCCGGCTGACCTACCGTTTCCTCGAACGCCCGATGCAGCGGCTCGGCCGCCGTCTGACCGCCTCCTAGGCGCTTCTACCGGCGCGGGTCGAGCACGAGCTTGCCGGTCGTACGCCGTTCCCTGAGCTCGGCGTGCACCTGCCGCACCTCCGACATCGGACGGTCCCCGCCCACGACCACCCGCAGCTCGCCCGCGATCACCTGCGCCGCCATCTCCGCGTACGCCCCGGCCAGGACGGCGGGCCGCTGGAAGGCGTTGAGCAGCCAGAAGCCGCTGACGGTCGCCGAGCGGGGCTGGAGCGCGCGCGGCGAGACCGGCTGCGGCTCCACCCCGCCCGCCATCCCGTAGAAGGCGAGCCGGCCGAACGGCGCCAGCGCCGCCAGGCTCTGGTCGGTGACCCGGCCGCCGGTCATCTCCAGGACCACGTCCACGGGCTCGCCGCCGTTGGCCGCGCGCAGCGCCGCGGTGAGGTCGTCGGCGGCCGGGTCGACGGCGGCGTCCGCGCCCAGCGACAGGGCGAGCTCCCGCTTGGCGGGCGTGCTCGCCGTGGCGATCACCCGGCCCGCGCCCGCCGCCTTGGCGAGTTGCACCGCCAGCGAGCCGACGCCGCCCGCCGCCGCGTGCACGACCACGCTCTCCCCGGCCTGCACCCGGCCGGTGTGGCGGACCAGCCACCACGCGGTCAGCCCCTGGGCCAGCAGGGCCACCGCCGCGACGTCGTCGAGCTCCTCGGGCACCGGGAAGGCGGACGCCTCCGGGATCGTGGCCTTCTCGGCGTACCCGCCGCGCTCCAGCAGGGCGGCCAGGCGGCGGCCGTCGGCAGTCCTGCCGACGACCTCACCGCCCGGGACGACCGGCAGCGTGGTCGCCGCCAGGTAGGCGTTCTCGCGCATCAGCGTGTCGGCGAAGTTCACGCCGCAGCGCGAGACGTCCACGACGACCTGGCCGGGGCCGGGGCGCGGCTCGTCCACCTCCCGCACCCGCACGACCTCGGGACCGCCGAACTCGGTGATCTGCACGGCTCGCATGGCAACTCCAATGGAATCCAGTTTCAAATGGTACTGAGTACCATAAGGGACGCCGTCCGCAAGCGCTAGACTGAGCCCGTGACCGAGTCCTCCCTGCGCGCCCGCAAACGACGGCGAGCCCGCGACGAGATCATCGAGGCGGCCTACCAGCTCTTCGCCGAGCGCGGCTACGACGAGGTGACGGTCGCCGACATCGCCGAGCGCGCCGAGGTGGGCCGCACCACGTTCTTCCGCTACTTCGGCGACAAGCAGGAGGTCGTCTTCGCGGGGGAGCACGACTGGCTCGACGGCCTGGCCGCCCACCACCGCGAGCTGCGCGGCGACCGCCCGCCCGGCCTGCCCGAGGCGCTCGCCCAGGTGCGCGAGCTCACCCTCGCCCTGTGCGCCAGGGCCACCCTCGACCCCGTCCGCTACGTCCTGCGCGAACGGCTGATCGCCGGGCATCCCGAGCTCGGCGACCGCACGGCGCGCAAGCAGCGCCGCTTCGCCGAGACCATGACCGAGGTCCTGCGCGAGCACGGCGCCACCCCCGAGACGGCGGCCCTGGCCCCGCAGCTCGCGCTGGCCTGCTACACCGCGGGCCGCGCCGTCGCCGGCGACGACCCGGCGGCGCTGGCCCCGAGCGTGGCCGCGGCCTTCGACCGGCTCGGCCTCCTCCCGCCCGCCCCCTGACCCGCCTGACCCGTCCGTCCCCTGATCCGCCTGACCCGCCGCCCGGCCCCCTCGCGCCCGGCTCAGCGCACGTGCACGCCGATCAGGCAGGTGTCGTCGTCGGTGTCGGAGTTGCAGTGGGTGAGCAGGTCGTCGAGCCGGTGGTCGAGGGTCGTGGCCGTCCGCGAGGCGACGGCCAGCAGCCGGTCCTGGGCGTGGCGCAGGTTGTGGTCGCGCCGCTCGATCAGGCCGTCGGTGTAGAGCAGCAGCGTGTCGTCGGCCTCCAGCTGCAGCCGGCCCTCCTCGTAGACGGCGTCGGCGAACGCGCCGAGCAGCGGCCCCTTGATCATCGGCAGCTCCGTGCCCTGCGCGCCGCGCAGCAGGATCGGCGGCAGGTGCCCGGCCCTGGCCCAGCGCAGGACGCGGGTGGCGGGGTCGTACAGGCCGCAGATCGCGGTCGCCGTCATGCGGTCGGCGAGGTGGCGGGCGACCAGGTTGAGCCAGCTCAGCAGCCGGGCCGGGCCCGCGCCGGTGGCGGCCAGGCCGCGCAGCGCGTTGCGCAGCACCACCATGCCCGTGGCGGCCGCGACGCCGTGCCCGGCCACGTCGCCCACCGACAGCAGGATGCACCCCGAAGGCAGGACGACCGCGTCGTACCAGTCGCCGCCGACCAGGTCCTCCTTCTGCGCCGGACGGTAGCGGACCGAGATGCGCAGCCCGAAGGAGTCCATGCGGCCGTGCGAGGGCGGCATGATGGCGTGCTGGAGCTGGAGGGCCAGGCGGTTGCGGGCGGCGGACTGCCGTTCGGTGTGGGCCAGCCTGTCGCGGGTCACGGCCAGCGCGACCTCCGTCCAGTGCTGGGGCGAGACGTCCTGGTAGGCCCCCCGCAGCGCGGTCAGCCGGCCGTCGGGGGCGAACACCGGCTCGGCCACCACGCGCAGATGGCGGGCCACCCCGTCGGGGCGTTCCAGCCGGAACGCCGTCGCGGCCGGCCGCCGGTGATGCAGCAGCGTGCGCAGGAAGAGGCCCACGGCCACCTCGTCGTCGCGGTGCACGTGGTCGCGCAGGCGCTCCAGCGGGACCGGCCGGGCGTCCGGCGGCAGGCCGTACAGGGAGAACATCTGGGCGTTCCACATGATCTCGCCGGTGAGCGCGTTCTCCTCGAAGCCGCCGATGCGGCCCAGACGCTGGGCGTGCTGGAGCAGGCGGGCCTGGTCGTCGTGGTCGCGCCGGACCAGCAGCACGCTCCCGCCGTGGCGGGTGATGCTCACCTCGGCCGTGGAGGCCGCGGTGAAGGGCATGTCGGCGGCGCGGAACGGCTCGCCGGTGGCGTGCACGTGCTCGATCGCGGCCAGCAGCTCCCCGGCCGCGAACGGGTACGCCTCCAGCAGCAGCCCGCCCGCCCGCACCGCCGACGACCCGTTGGCGTGGTGGACGCGGAAGTCGGCGAGATGCCCCTGCGGGTCGAGGTGCGGCACCAGGACGAGCGCCGGGTCGGACATGGAGTCGGCCAGGGCGGCCAGCTCGGCCAGGGCGGCGCCGGCGCGCGCGGGCGGGCCGGGGGAGTTCAGGGTGAGGGCGCACAGATCGGCCAGCGCCTCGATCTGCCGTTCCAACCTGGGCGTGGGCTCGGGACAGTCGCCCGGCCAGCAGATCTCCAGGACGCCGAGCACCCGCCCGCCCAGCCGGGCCAGCGCGGTGACGCGGCCGCCGGTCAGCTGGTGGCGGCCGATCGAGGGCGGCCCCTGCGGGGTGTGCCACAACGTGCGGCGTTCGAGCAGCGTGCTGGTGGCGGGCGTGACCAGGCCCGGCGGGACCTGCCGCCAGAGCCCGGCCTCCTCGGCGCTGAAGCCCGCCTGCCCGGCCAGCGTCAGCGACGTGTCCGGCCCGGCCGCCCACACCGCGACCGCCGTCGCGCCGATCGGCAGCAGGGCCGTCTCCAGCACGGCGTGGGCCGCCGCCTGCACGTCCGTGGCGCCGAGCGCGGCGCTCTCGGCCGTGCGCAGCCGCACCGCCGCCTCCGCGTGCCCGGCGGCCGGCTCCGGATCGCCGTCGAGCCCGGCGGCGCCGCTCAGGGACGCGTCGGCGATGGGGTCGCCGGCGGCCCGGTTGACGACGTCGGCCGCCAGCTCGACCGGCGAGCGCCCGGTCCGGGCCGCCAGCGTGGCAAGCTGGTCGGCGGCCTGCGCCGGGGCGCAGCGCAGGCGCTCGACCAGGATGCCCTTCGCCAGCTCGACCAGCGCGCGGTCGTCGGCGGCGCGGCGGACCTCGTGCAGCTCGGCGCGCAGGCGTTCGACGGTCGCGGCCAGCCTGGCCAGGCCCGTCTCCTCGGCTGAACTCCCCATGGCGCGACTCCTCACCGGGTCAGGCCGGATCCATCCAGTGCTGGATGCGTTCGATCAGCTGGTCGGCGTCGACCGGTTTGGTGACGTAGTCGCTGGCTCCGGCCGCCAGCGACTTCTCCTGGTCGCCCGGCATGGCCTTGGCCGTGACCGCGATGATCGGCAGGTCGGCGTAGCCGGGCATCTCGCGGATCGTCTCGATCGCCGTGTAGCCATCCATCTCGGGCATCATCACGTCCATCAGGATCAGGTCCGTCTCGGGGTGGGCCGTCAGTGTGTCGATGCCCTTGCGGCCGTTCTCGGCGTGCAGCACGTCGATGCCGTGGATCTCCAGCATGCTGGTCAGCGCGAACAGGTTGCGCGCGTCGTCGTCCACCACCAGGACCGTGCGCCCGGACAGCGTGTTGTCGATCTCCCGGCCCGACGCGGCCCCCACCGTCCGGGACCTGACCAGCGGCAGCACGTCGCCGGGCTGGTCGGCGGTCAGGTGCAGGGCGATGCGCTCGCGCAGCTCGTCGAGGCTGGACAGCAGCTCCAGCGGCCGGTCGCCGATGCGGGCCTCCTGCGACGGGCCGGAGCGCCAGTTGTTGTAGGCCAGCACCGGCACGCCGTGCAACGCCGGATCGCCGTCCATGGCCTCCAGCAGGCCGTAGGCGGCCCGGTCGGGCAGGTCTAGGTCGAGCACGACGCAGTGGCACGGCTCGGCGGCCAGCAGCCGCGCCGCCTCCTCCGCGTCCCTCGCCTCGACCACCTGGACGGTCCCGCCGAGCGGGTCGGGCGCCCCGGCCAGGCCGCTCACCACGCTCTCGGTCACCAGCGACAGCAGCCCGTGCGGCCGCTCCTCGATCACCAGCAGCCGCCGCGGCTGACCCGCCACCGGCAGCGCGACGGCCGCGGGCGCGGGCCCCTCGGCCCCGGGCTGGGCGACCGGCAGGTACAGGGTGAACACGCTGCCCTGGCCCGGCGTGCTCTGGACGGTGATCGCGCCGCCCAGCAGGTAGGCGATCTCGCGGCTGATGGACAGGCCCAGGCCGGTGCCGCCGTACTTGCGGCTGGTGGTGCCGTCGGCCTGCTGGAACGCGCCGAAGATCACTTCGAGCTGCTGCTCGGGGATGCCGATGCCGGTGTCCACGACGCGCAGGGCGATGGCGGGGGCGTGCGGGCGCACCGCGGCGGGCAGCTCGCCGTGCGCGGCCGGCTCGATGCGCAGCTCGACGCCGCCGGTCTCGGTGAACTTGACCGCGTTCGACAGCAGGTTGCGCAGTATCTGGCGCAGCCGCGAGTCGTCGGTCAGCAGGTCGGCGGGCACGCCCGGCCCGGTGGTGATCCGGAAGTCGAGGCTCTTCTGCGACGTCATCGGCCGGAACGTGGCCTCGACGTAGTCGAGAAGCTGGCGCAACGGCACCCATTCGGGGTTGATGTCCATCTTGCCCGCCTCGACCTTGGACAGGTCGAGGATGTCGTTGATCAGCTGGAGCAGGTCCGAGCCCGCGGAATGGATGATCCCGGCGTACTCCACCTGCTTGGGCGTCAGGTTGCGCGTGTGGTTCTGGGCCAGCAGCTGGGCCAGGATGAGCAGCGAGTTGAGCGGCGTGCGCAGCTCGTGGCTCAT
>NZ_JBFAOM010000055.1:0-58258 GCF_040675235.1 Nonomuraea sp. NPDC049637 | reverse complement strand
TCCTTCTTGCCCTTGTCCTCGGCGTCGCGCACGGTGGCGAGGTTCGTCTGCAACCGGTGCGCCTCCCTGTCCGTCAGCTTGCCGTCCTTCTCGAAACGGTCGATCAGGGCGGCGATGTCCCGCGTCGAGGTCTCGACGGAGAACGTCACGGATTGCTCGGTCTGGCTGCCCGCGTTGCTGACCGCGGTGACCGTGACCGTGTGCGTGCCCAGGGCCAGCCCGTACAGCGGCTGGAGCGTCCCGGACTCGAACGGCTTGCCGTCGAGCGTGCCGCTCACCGACTTCACGCCGGAGGCGGTGTCGACGACCTGCCAGGCGATCTGCAGGTCCTGGCTGTCGCCGTACTTCTCGCCGTCCGCCACGCCCGAGATCACCACGGCGGGCGCCTTGGTGTCGATCTGGAACGCGGCGGCCTTGACGTCCTCGGCGTTCCCGGCCTTGTCGGTCGAGCGGTACTTGAGCTCGTGCCTGCCCTCACCCGAGACGGTGACCGGCTCGGTGTACGGCGTCCAGTCGCCGCCGTCCACCGCATACTCGGTCTTCTCCACCCCGGCCGTGGCGTCGGTGGCGGTGAGCATCACCGGCACGGCGGCGTCGTGCCACCCGCTGTCGTTCGGCGAGGCGAACTCCGCCTTGGTCATCGGCGCGGTCGCGTCCGCCTTGACCGTGAGGGTCTTGGCGTCCTCGACGTTGCCCGCCTTGTCCGCCGAGCGGTAGGCCAGAGCGTGCGACCCGTCACCGGAGACGACGACAGGAGCGGTGTAGGCGGCCCAGTCGCCGCCGTCGAGCTGGTACTCGGTCTTGGCGACCCCGCTGCCGTCCGCCTCGTCGGCGGCCGACAGCGTGACCGAGACAGGACCGGTGTACCAGCCGCTCTGCGGCGCGGCCGGGTCGGTGGCCGCGGTCGTCGTGGGCGCCGTCTTGTCGTCGGCGCCCCCGCCACTCTTGACCAGATGGAAGTGGTCGAACTTCGCCGTCGCCGACGCGGTCTGGCTGTTGCCGCCGAAGGCGAACACGCCCACCTTCGCCCGGCTCGCCACGGCGCCGTTCTTCACCGTGGCGCCGATCTCGGTCCAGTCCGTGCCGTTCGCGGAGTAGTACCCGTGGAAGGTGTCGCCCTCCTTCTTCAGCCGCAGCCACCACACGCCGGAGCCGTGCTGGTCGACCTGCGGCTGCGGGTCCTGAACGGCTCCGCCGACCTCGCTGCGCAGCTCGATCCTCGTCGCCGTCGCGCCGTCGGCCACGTAGTCGACCTTGACGTAGTCGTCGTCACCGCCGTAGACCACCAGGCCGCCCTGGTGGTAGGCCTGGTTGAACGCCGATCCGTCGAGCTTGGTCTCCAGCGTCCAGTCGCCCTCGGGCGCGTTCTGCAGGACGAAGTTCTTCGGGCCGCTGTTGTCGGACCCGTAGATGTCTCCCTTCGAGGTGTCGATCTCCAGCTTGCCGCCGGTCACCCGCATCCCGGTGGCGTCGGGACGGACGACCGCGTTCCAGCGGCAGGAGTCGAGCGCGCCGCCGTCGAACTCGTCGTCCGGCGCCGCGCCGGTGGCCGTGTCGTCCGGCGTGATCTGGAACCAGTCGAAGGACGCGTCCACCACCGGGTGGCCGCCGGTCCCGGACAGGGCGAGCAGGCCGATCCTCGGGTTGGTGATGCCGGCGAGCTTCTTCGTCTCCGGCATCGCGGTGAAGGTGACGCCGTCCGCCGAGTAGGAGGCGTTCAGGTTGGTGCCGTCGGTGACGAGGCGCACGTACACGGTGTCGGGGAAGGCGTCGCCGAGGTTGGCCGTGTTGCTCGCGTTCACCTCGTTCGGGGCGCCGTTCTCCTCCCGGATGTACTGGAAGATGCGACCGGCGCGGTCGCTGGTGCCCCGGCCCTCCAGCACGATCTTCGCGTAGTTGTCGTCGTCGCCGTACAGGACCAGGCCGGCCTGCTCGTAGGCGTCGAGGGCCTTCAGCGTGACCTTGGCGGTGGCCGTCCACGCTCCCTGGGGCGCCGGTTGCACGACGATGTTCGTCGCGTCGCCGCCGGTGCCGTAGATGTCGGTGCTCGACGTCGGGATCACGAGGTTGCCGCCGGCGACCTTGAGGTCCTGGTTCTCGCGGATGACCGACCACCGTTGACGGTCGAGCTGGTCGCCGGTGAAGCCGTCCGAACGGCCGGTGAGGCAGACGGTGGTCGCCGAGTCCACCTTGATGGGGATCTGGGCGGTGGCGGAGGCGCCCTTGTCGTCGGTCGCGGTCACCACGGCCGTGTAGGAGCCCGGTGCGCTGTAGGTGTAGCTCGCCTCAGCCGTGGCAGGCTGAGGCGAGCCGTCCGCGCCGAAGTTCCACTTGTAGGTGATCGAGCCGCCTTCGGGGTCGGTGGCCGTCGCCTTGAAGTCGACCTTCAGCGGGGCGGTGCCCGTCGTCGGGGTCGCCGTCGCGGTCACGGTCGGACGCTGGTTGTCGGTCGCGCCCTTGCCGACGAAGTCGACCCAGTTGAAGTTGGCCAGGTAGGCGTCGTTGGCCGCGCTCGCCGGCTTGCGCACGACGAAGTAGAGCGGCCCGCTCTCGGACGGCGGACTGGTCAGGTCGAGCGTGACGTCGGTGAACGTCTGCCAGCCGCCGGTGGGCGTCACCTCGGCCGAGCCCACCAGGGTCCCGGTCCCGGGGTTGCCCGCCCGCACCTGTACGGTCCCGCCCGCGCCGCCCGAGGCGATCCGGAACCGGATCCCGGTGACGTTCGACAGGTTCACCGGGTCGAACGACCACCAGTCACCGTCCTGGACGAACCCGATGTTGAGGTTGCCGCCCTGCGGGTCGGTCGTGGTCTCCGTCTGGACGCCGGCGGCGTCGGTGCCCTTGCCGTCGGCCACCCGGCCGGTCTGCGCGAAGTGCTCGGCCTGCTTGCGCTTGGGCTCCAGGATGACCTGGCCGCGGCCGGTCAGCGGCTTGGCGTCGCCGGCGCCCTTGTCGGCGTAGCTGGCCTCGATCACGTAGAAGAGGTTGTCGGTCTCGCCGTGGCCACTCTGCGAGGTCTGCAGGGTGCCTTCACAGCCCTTGAGCTGGTCGAGTGGGTGGCCATGGCTGTCGTGGCCGAGGATCGCCTGGATCTGGACCTTGTCGCAGTCGATCGCGCCGTCCTCGGCGTCGGTGACGGTGACCTTGAACTTCACCTGGTCGCCGAACTCGAAGAAGGAGCCGTTCGGCGGCACGTCGACGGTCACGACGGGACGGGTGTTGCCCGCGGTGATCGTCACGCTCGCCGTGCCGGTCTTGCCGTCGGAGTTCGTGACGGTCAGGACGACGCCGTACTCGCCTGCCTTGTCGTAGGTGAAGGTGGGGTTGGGGTCGGTGGAGTCGGTGTCGCCGTCGCCGTCGAGGTCCCAGGCGTAGGTGATCGCCTTGTCGTCCGGGTCGCGGCTGCCCTCGCTGGAGAACTTCACGGTCAGCGGCAGCGGCCCGTCGGTCTTGTCCGCCGTGACGCGGGCGATCGGCGGGCGGTTGCCCTTGATGTACTCGATGCGGTAAATGCCGGAGTCGGCGTTGTCACCGCCGAAGCCGGAACCCCACTCGATCATGTACAGCGCGCCGTCGGGGCCGAACTTCATGTCCATCGGCTTCTTGAACTTCAGCGAGCCGAGGATGCGGTTCATCTCGACGAGCTTGGTGCCGTTCTCATCGAGCTGGAACGACCACACGTTGTCGTTGTTCCACTCGCCGAAGACGGCCTTGCCGTCCCAGTAGGCCGGCCACTTCACGTCCGACTGCAGGTTCGGGTCGAAGCGGTAGACCGGGCCGCCCATCGGCGCGCCGCCGCTCAGCTCCGGGAAGTTCTGCGGGTCGGCCCCGTAGTGGTACCAGATCGTCGCCGGGATGACCGGGGGGAGGTTGGTCAGGCCGTCGTTGTTGGGCGAGTCGTTGACCGGCGCGGCGCAGTTGAACGGCGACCCCGACTTCTTGGTGGCGAAGTCGTAGTCGACGTACGGGGTGTTGTTGCCGACGCAGTACGGCCAGCCGTAGTTGCCCGGCTTGGAGACCAGGTTCCACTCGACCGTGTTCTCCGGGCCCCGCGTGGCGCTCGCCGTGTTGGCGTCGGGGCCGTACTCGCCGAGCATGATGCCGCCCGTCTTCGGGTCGAGCCCCATGCGGAACGGGTTGCGGAAGCCCATGCCGTAGATCTCCGGCTTGGTCTTCGCGGTACCCGGCTGGAACAGGTTGCCGGACGGAACGGTGTAGGTGCCGTCAGCCTCGGGGTGGATGCGCAGCAGCTTGCCGCTCAGGCTGTTGGTGTTGGCCGAGGTGCGCTGGGAGTCCCAGTTGGTGCGGCCGGACTGCTCGTCGAGCGGCGCGTAGCCGTCGGAGGCGAACGGGTTGGTGTTGTCGCCGGTGGCCAGCCACAGGTTGCCGGTCTTGGGGTCCATCACCATGCCGCCGCCGTGGTGGCAGCACTCGGCCCGCTGCACCGGGACGTCGAGGAGCTTCTTCTCGCTCGTCAGGTCCAGGCTGTCACCGTTGACGGTGAACCTGCTCAGCCGGTCGACGTTCTCGCCGCTGGGGGAGTAGTAGAGGTATGCCCAGTGGTTGGTGTCGAAGCCGGGGTCGAGCGCCAGGCCGAGCAGGCCGCTCTCGTTGGCGGTGAAGACGTTCAGCTTCCCGGCGGTGACCGTGCCGCCCGTGGGCTTGATGATCTTCACTTCGCCGAGCCGGTCGATGTAGAAGGCCCGGCCGTCCTTGGCGACGTCCACCATCATCGGGTTGGAGGTGCTGTCGTCGAGCGTGACCTTCTCGAAGCTGGAGCTCTGCGAGGCCGAGCAGTCGGCCTTGATCGCGCCGGCGGCGGTCTGGATGCCGCCGAGAAGCAGCTTCAGGAAGTTCGGCTCGGTGTAGTTCTCCTTGAGGTGGCCGAGCCCCGTGTACCACGAACGGCCGCCGTCGAAGTCCTGGCACCACGTGTTCGGGTGGTCGGCGCCCATCGTGCCGCCGGTGTAGGACTTCTCCTCCAGCGAGGTCAGCACATGGACCGTGTTGCGCGGGTTGGCCTGGTAGTCGTACCACTCGTCGGTACGGGTCCAGGTGGTCGGCAGGTCCTTGGTCGACGGGTGGGCCGGGTCCTCGACCTTGACCGTGGCCTGCTGGATCGCCGGGTGCTGCTTGAAGTACGCCCCGACGAGCTTGCCGTACCAGGCCCAGTTGTACCCGCTGTCGGCGGCGGCGTGGACGCCCACGAACCCGCCGCCCTTCTGGATGTAGCGCTGGAAGGCGTCCTTCTGCTCCTGCGTGCCCAGCGGGTCGCCGGTCGTGGACATGAAGACCACGGCCTGGTACTGCGCCAGGTTCTCATCGGTGAACTGGGCGCCGTCCTCGGTCGTGTCGACCGCGAAGTTGTTGTCCTGGCCGAGCTTCTGCACCGCGGCGATGCCCTCGGGGATCGCGTCGTGCCGGAAGCCGGTCGTCTTCGAGAAGACCAGCACCTTGAAGTCAGGCGCCGCGGCGGCTTCCGTGGCGGCCGACGACGCGGTGACCGTGGCGCTCGCCGGTGCGGCTGAGAAGGTGATGAAGGGAGCGACGAGAGCAAGAGCCGTCGCCGCCGCGATGCGACGTCGCGGACGACGTCGGTCCTGTGGCGGGGCCGCGTGGAGCAGCCTGGCCCACGTTCGATGACGTGGTGACATGGAAACCCTTCCTGACCGGGGGGACGTCAGGCAAGGCGCGCGCCGCCGCGCTTGTTGCCACTTGGTTTTCGAGCGGGTGTTGCGGGGTGCTGGAGGGTGCCGTCTCCAGGTCTGTGGGGTGCTGTCAGTGGACTGCCGGCCGCGGTGGCGAGTCCATGATCGTGGTCGGGTCGTCGATGATCTGGGTGACCACCATGCTCGCGGCGCCCCGGGAGGCGGCGCCGAAGCCGAGCGTGGAGGCGACGAATCGGCACTGGGCGGCGGGAGCGGCCACCACGAGCCGTTGCAGCTGATGTTGCGCGTGCGGCAGCAGCCACTCGGCCAGGGAGGCGAAGTAGCCGCCGATGACGATCACCCGCGGGTTGAACAGGTTGGCCAGGATCGAGCCACCGAGCCCGAGCCATTCGCCGACCTGCGCCACCGCCTTCGTCATCCGTACATCGCCCGAGGCCAGGCCGCGCGCGATGTCGGCCACTCGTTCGCCGGGGTCGGGCATCGGCATGCCGGGCAGCCCGTAGGCGTGCTCCGGCATCGCCGCGCGGACGAGCGCGGCCAGGCCGACCTTGGTCTCCCAGCAGCCGATGCGGCCGCAGCCGCACTGGTCGCCGTTGGGGTCGAGCCGCAGATGACCGACCTCGCCGGAGAACCCGTCCGCGCCGCGCAGGAGCCGGCCCCCGGAGATGATGCCGCCGCCGACCCCGACCTCGCCGGTGAGATAGACCAGGTCGGACGTGCCTGCGGCGACACCCGAGATGTACTCGCCCAGCGCGGCGAGGTTGGCGTCGTTGTCCACCAGCACCGGTACGCTCAGCGGGCCGAGCACGGAGGTCAGCCGCTCGGCCAGCGGCAAATCATGCCAGTAGAGGTTCGGCGCGAACGTCACGACGCCGCGTGCCACGTCGACGAGCCCGGGGACGGCCACCGCTATGCCGGCGGGCGTCGCTCCGGCCCGGCACATCGCCTCCACGGCCTCCTTGGCCACGAGCCCGAGGCGGCGCACCGCACGATCCGGCGTGCTGCCCATCGCGTCGAAGACGACCCGGCGCTCGACCAGGACCCGGCCGCTGAGGTCGGTGCCGTGGACGGCGATGTAGTCGACGTTGATCTCCATGCCCAGGGCGCCGACGTGTGCGCCGTGCAGCGCCACCGCCCGTCGGGGGCGCCCGATCGCGCCCACGTGCTCGACGCCGACCTCCCGTACGAGCCGCCGTTCGAGGAGCTCGGCCATGAGGTTGGAGACGGTGGCGCGGTGCAGCCCGGTCGCCTCGGCGATGTCGGCACGGGACAGGGAGGTGTGGTCGCGCAGCTCACGCAGCACCGAGGAGAGGTTCGCCCTGCGCAGCGTGGCGGAGCCGGCCGAGGAAGCGCCCACGTTGGAGGTGCGGGTGAGGTGCCCGTTGGTCACTCGTGTCACCCGGCCTTTGTTTGTATCGGCGATCAATTAATGAGGGTTGTAACACGGAGGTGTCCGGCCACGCACCCCTGCACCGCGTAACGAGTTGGCATCGGTCGTCTTCGCGCAGTTCAGCAGGTCTTCGCCATGTCGTTACCGGACTGTTATGCGCGGTGCAACCGCTTTCCCTCTTGTGCTCTTCATCCGTTGCCCCTTTTAATTCGGCCAGCCATACGTACTAATTGAGTCCTAAGGAGACGCGTGCACCACGGCAGGGCTGACGCCCCAGCGACCGACTCGACGAGTCGGGGCCTGCCCGCGGGAGTTCCCGCGGACCAGACCACCGTGCGACGTTCCAACCTCGCTCTGGTGCTGCGTCACATCAGCGGGCACGGCCCGTGCTCCCGGTCCGCCGTCGCTGTCGAGACCGGGTTGAACAAGACCACCGTCACCAGCTTGGTGAGCGAGCTGCAGGCACGCGGGCTGGTCAAGGAGACAGGCCCGCAGCACGCGGGTTCCGTCGGCCGACCGAGTGTCGCGCTCGTCCTGGACGGCTCGCGGGTCGGCGCCCTGGGCGTGGAAGTCAACGTCGACTACATCGCGGCGATCGCCACCGACCTGGCAGGCAGGGTCCTCATCGACCGGCGGATCAGCTTCGACGCGATGGGATCCGGCCCGGAACGCTCGCTGGACGAGCTGGCCCGCGTGATCGAGAAGACCCTGGCCGACCTCGAACCGCTCGGAGTCACGCCGGCCGGGATCACCGTGGCCGTCCCCGGCCTGGTCGACACAACCGACGGCACCGTCGTCGTCGCCCCGAACCTCGGCTGGCGCGGCGTGAAGGTGGCGGAGCGACTGTCCCACGCCGACATTCCGGGTGACATCCCCATCGGGGTCGACAACGACGCCAACCTCGCGGCCCTGGCCGAGTACACCTTCGGCGTCGCGGCGGGCACCTCCGACCTGGTCTACCTGACCGGCGAGGTCGGCGTCGGCGGCGGCGTCATCTCCGGAGGCCGGTTGCTGGGTGGAGCGGACGGATTCGCCGGGGAGGTCGGGCACGTCGTGGTCGACCCGTCCGGCGAGGCGTGCCGCTGCGGCCTCACCGGCTGCTGGGAGACCAAGGTCGGGCTGGCCGCGCTCGTGCGCATGGCCACCCCCGACCGCGCGTACGGCATGCGCTCCCAGATCGTCCGCGACCCGGAGGAGCGGCTGGCCGAGATCGAGCAGCGGCGCGCCGAAGGAGACCCGAGGGTCGACGCGGCCGTCGCCGAGGTGGGCACGTGGCTCGGCATCGGGGCGGCCATGTTGGTCAACCTCTTCAACCCACGGACGATCGTGCTGGGCGGCTACTTCGCCAGGCTCGCCGACCTGCTCATCCCCGCGGCCGAGCGAGAGCTGGCCCGCCTCGGGATGAGCGGCGCCGCCGGCCGCTGCCGGTTCGTCGCCTCCGACCTCGGCTTCGGCGCCGCCTCGCGAGGAGCGGCCGGCGTCGTCGTCGAACGAGCACTGTCCGACCCCGCGAACATCGAGATCCGACATCCCCAGCCATCGGCATGACCGAACACCTCCGATCCCCCCACTAGACCTCCCGTCCGCCCGATCGCTCCGCCCGCCTCGGCACGCCCCGCCCACATAGGTGCCGCGGCCATGGCGCATGCCGTCAGGCGGACGGGAACCCGCCACCTCTCCCCCCCAGAACGTCCCGCCCCGCCTGACCGGCAGTCCGGTGCCGTATCGGCATCGTTCACGCCGACCTCGATGCCGTCGGCGGTGCCAACCGGCGCCGTCAGGCGGGCGGGACCCGACCGCACCATGAATCCAGGGAGGCACCTGTGCCGCGGTCAACATCCGACTCGGCGTCTCTGCTCCACATGCGGGGAATCGTCAAACAGTTCCCCGGTGTCCGCGCCCTGAACGGGGTCGACCTCGACGTACGCGCCGGGGAAGTGCACTGCCTGCTCGGCCAGAACGGCGCAGGGAAGTCCACGCTCATCAAGATCCTGGCCGGGGCGCACCAGCCCGACGAGGGCACCATCACCTTCGCCGGCGAGGAAGCCCGCCTGTCCGGCCCCACCGCCGCGATCCGTCTCGGCATCTCCACGATGTACCAGGAGCTCGACCTGGTGGACGGGCTGAGCGTCACCGAGAACGTCTTCCTCGGCCATGAGCCGGCGAGCTTCGGCTTCTCCCGCAGGTCGGAGGCCGACCGGGCCACGGCCGAGCTGCTCAGGCGGCTGGGGCACGGGGAGATCCGCCCGCGTACCGAGGTGGGCCGGTTGTCCCCGGCGCACAAGCAGATCGTCAGCATGGCGAGGGCGCTGTCGCACTCGACCCGGCTCATCATCATGGACGAGCCGTCGGCCGCCCTGGCCCACGACGAGGTGGACAATCTCTTCCGGGTGATCCGCGACCTCACCTCCCAGGGCGTGGCGGTGATCTACATCTCCCACCGGCTGGAGGAGATCCGCGAGATCGGCGACCGGGTCACCGTGCTGAAGGACGGCCGTACGGTCGCCGTCGGGCTGCCGGCCAAGGAGACGCCCACCTCGCAGATCGTCTCCCTGATGACCGGCCGCAACGTCGAGTACGTCTTCCCGCCCCGCTCCTCGGCCCCGCCCGGCGAGGAGATCTTGCGCGTGGAGAACCTGACGCTGCCCGGCCGCTTCGAGAACGTCTCGTTCACCGTACGGGCGGGGGAGATCGTCGGGCTGGCCGGGCTGGTCGGCTCAGGCCGTAGCGAGATCATCGAGACGATCTACGGCGCGCGCAAGGGCAGCGGCCGGGTCGTCCTCGACGGGCGCACGGTGCGGCCGGGCAGCACCACCCGGGCGGTGCGGATGGGCATGGGCCTGGCCCCCGAGGAGCGCAAGGCGCAGGCGCTGCTGCTGGACCACTCGGTCGCGCAGAACATCACGCTGGCGAGCATGAGCCGCTACACCAAGCCGCGGTGGCTGGGCTGGCTCGACCGCCGCAGCGAGCTCGCCGAGGCCACGAGGCTGTCGCAGGCGCTGGACATCCGCCCGCCCGATCCGCTCCGGGCGATCAGGACGTTGTCGGGGGGCAACCAGCAGAAGGCGGTGCTGGGCCGCTGGCTGGCCGAGGACCGCAAGCTGCTGCTGCTGGACGAGCCCACGCGCGGTGTGGACGTCGGCGCCCGCGCCGAGCTGTACGCGCTGGTCCGCAAGCTGGCCGACGACGGCATCGGCGTGCTGCTGGTCTCCAGCGAGGTGCCCGAGGTGCTGGGCCTGGCCGACCGGGTGCTGGTCGTCCGCGAGGGCCGGATCGTCCATGAGGCGCCGGCCGAGGACCTGGACGAGCACCGCGTGCTCGACCTGGTGATGGTCTCCACAGGGTCGGCGTCCGGGGCCGACGAAGCGAATCCCCTAGAAGGAGCGTTCCATGACTGACGTTGATCAGAGCGCGCCGGCCGGCCCGCGCCTGAAAGCCGTGGGGGCGCGCGGCCGCCTCGGCCGGCTCGGCGAGATCCGCCATCTGGGTCTGGTCGCGGCGCTGGTGCTGCTGGCGATCGTGGGCGTGGTGACCAGACCGGAGAACTTCGCCACCCCCTCCAACCTGGTGAGCATCCTGGCGCTGGCCTCGACCATCGGCGTGATCACGGTCGGCTCGACGTTCGTGATCATCGGTGGTGGCATCGACCTGTCGGTCGGGGCGTTGATGGCATTGGCGTCGGTGTGGGCGACAACGCTGGCGACGCAGGCGTACGGGCCGGTCGTGATGATCGTGTGCGCGGTTCTGGTCGGCACCGGCGCCGGATTGCTGAACGGATTCCTCATCGCCTACGGGCGGATGGTGCCGTTCATCGCGACGCTGGCCATGATGGTGGCCGCGCGCGGCTTGGCCCAGCGCATGTCCAACCAGCGCACCCAGCTGGTCCAGCCGGACAACTCGCTGATCGTCGACCTGTCGACCACGCGGGTGCTCGGGCTGCCGCTGCTGGTGTACATGTTCGCGCTGGTGGTGCTGGTCGGCTGGCTGGTGCTCAACCGCACGACGTTCGGCCGGCGCACGTATGCGGTGGGCGGCAACCCCGAGGCGGCCCGCCTGGCCGGCATCGACGTACGCAAGCACACGCTGATGTTGTACGCGCTGTCGGGCCTGTGCTGCGGGATCGCCGCCGTGCTGATCATGGCGCGGACCACCACCGGCTCCTCCACCCACGGCGACCTGTACGAGCTGGACGCGATCGCCGCGGTGATCATCGGCGGGACGCTGCTGAGCGGCGGCAAGGGCACGATCATCGGGTCGATCCTCGGTCTGCTGATCTTCACGGTGATCACCAACCTGTTCATCCTGAACGGCCTGAACACCGCCGACCAGCTCGTCGCCAAGGGCGCGATCATCGTCGCCGCCGTGCTCCTGCAGCGGCGAAGTCTCAAATCACCTCTATGACCCACCGAAACCCTTCCGTCCCTGACCCGGGCCCCACCCATCGGAGAAATACATGAGCAAGAACGTCGGCCGTCGAGGGCTGTTCGCGAGCGGCGCCGTCCTCGGCGCGGGCGCCCTCCTCGCGGCCTGCACCAGTAACGAGCCCGCTGCCGTGTCGGCCTCCTCCTCCGCCGCCCCGCAGGCGGCGGCGTCGGCCGGGACGGACAACGACAAGCCGGGCGAGCAGGTCGTCATCGGCTTCTCGGCCCCGGCCGCCGACCACGGCTGGATCGCGGCCATCAGCAAGAACGCGCAGGAGGCGGCCAAGCAGTACTCCGACGTCACGCTGAAGGCGGTCGAGCCGACCAACGACATCAACCAGCAGATCTCGGCGGTGGAGTCGCTGATCCAGGCCAAGGTCAACGCGCTGGTGATCCTGCCCAACGACGGCCAGCAGCTCAACCAGGTCGCCCGGCAGGCGATGGACGCGGGCATCCCGGTGATCAACGTGGACCGGGTCTTCCCCGACAAGCTGTCGTACCGGACCTGGATCGGCGGCGACAACTACGGCATGGGCGTGGCCGCCGGGCACTTCATCGGCAAGACGCTCAAGGACAAGGGGGTGTCGAACCCGGTAATCCTGGAGATCCAGGGCATCGCCACGCTGCCGCTGACCCAGGAGCGCAGCAAGGGCTTCGCCGACGCCCTGCAGATGTACGGGTTCAAGGTGACCGCCAAGCAGGACGCCAAGTTCACCGTCGAGTCGGGCACGCAGGTCGCCGGCAACCTGCTCCAGGCGCACAAGAAGATCGACGCGATCTGGAACCACGACGACGACCAGGGCATCGGCGTGCTGGCTGCGATCAAGGAGGCCGGCCGCGACGAGTTCATCATGGTCGGCGGCGCCGGCTCGGCCAACGCGATGCGCGACATCCAGGCCGATTCCGGCGTGCTGAAGGCCACCGTCACCTACCCCGCGACGATGGCCGCCTCCGCGATCAAGCTCGCCCGCCTGATCGCTCAGGGCAAGGGCATGAGCGACCTGATGGAGAACGAGGTGCCGCAGTCGATCACGCTCGCCTCGCAGACCGTGAGCAAGGACAACGTCGCCAAGTACCTCCCGTCGGGGTTCGAATCATGAGGCCGGTGGCCGGCGTCGGCATGGTCGGGTACGCCTTCATGGGCCGCACCCACTCCCAGGCCTGGCGCAACGTGGACGCCTTCTTCGACCTGCCGCTCCGGCCCGCCATGGTCGCGCTGGCCGGCAGGAACCCCGAGGCGACCGAGCAGGCTGCGGCGAAGCTGGGCTGGGCGCACGCGGAGACCGACTGGAAGCGCGTGCTCGACCGTGACGACGTGCAGATCGTCGACATCTGCACGCCCGGCGACAGCCACGCCGAGATCGCCATCGCGGCGCTGGCCGCGGGCAAGCACGTCATCTGCGAGAAGCCGCTGGCCAACAGCGTCGCCGAGGCCGAGGAGATGGCCGCCGCCGCCCGCGCCGCCGCCGGACGGGGCGTACGGGCGATGGTGGCCTTCAACTACCGCCGCGTCCCGGCCGTCGCGCTCGCCAGACGGTTCGTGGCCGAGGGCAAGCTTGGACAGATCCGGCACGTACGAGCCCAGTACCTGCAGGACTGGATCGTCGACCCCGACTTCCCGCTGGTGTGGCGGCTGCAGAAGGACAAGGCCGGATCGGGCGCGCTCGGCGACATCGGCGCCCACATCATCGACACCGCCCAGTACGTCACCGGCGAGCGGCTGACCGGCGTCTCCGCCATGACCGAGACGTTCGTCAAGGAACGCCCGCTGGCCGCCGCGTCGTCCGGCCGGTGGGCCGGCAGCGGCACGGGCAAGGGGCCGGTCACCGTCGACGACGCCGCACTGTTCAACGGGCGGCTCACCGGCGGCGGCCTGGCCTCCTTCGAGGCCACCCGCTTCGCGACCGGCCGCAAGAACGCGCTGCGCATCGAGATCAACGGATCCCTGGGCAGCCTGGCCTTCGACTTCGAGTCGATGAACGAGCTGTGGTTCCACGACCACACCCTCGACGACGCCGAAGCCGGGTTCCGGCGGGTGCTGGTCACCGAGCCCGGCCACCCGTACGCGGGCGCCTGGTGGCCGCCCGGACACGGCCTGGGCTACGAGCACGCCTTCACCCACGAGCTGAAGGACTTCATCGAGGCGATCGCCGCCGGCACCGACCCCGAGCCGTCCTTCGACGACGGGCTGCAGGTGCAGCGGGTGCTGGCGGCCGTCGAGCAGAGCGCGGCTGACGACAGCCGCTTCACCCCTGTGGAGGTTTCATGACCCGGCCCATCACGCTGTTCACCGGGCAGTGGGCGGACCTGCCGTTCGAGGAAGTCTGCCGCCTGGCCTCGGAATGGGGCTACGACGGCCTGGAGATCGCCTGCTGGGGCGACCACTTCGAGGTCGACAAGGCCCTCGCCGACGACTCCTACGTCGAGCGCAGGAAGGAGACCCTGGCCAAGCACAACCTGCGGGTGTGGACGATCTCCAACCACCTCGTCGGCCAGGCCGTCTGCGACAACCCGATCGACGAACGGCACAAGGGCATCCTGCCCGCCCGCATCTGGGGCGACGGCGAGCCAGAAGGCGTACGGCGGCGCGCCGCCGAGGAGATGAAGGACACCGCCCGCGCGGCGGCCAAGCTGGGCGTCAAGACCGTGGTCGGGTTCACCGGCTCGTCGATCTGGCACACCGTGGCCATGTTCCCGCCGGTGCCGCCGTCGATGATCGAGGCCGGGTACCAGGACTTCGCCGACCGGTGGAACCCGATCCTCGACGTCTACGACGAGGTGGGCGTGCGCTTCGCCCACGAGGTGCATCCGAGCGAGATCGCCTACGACTACCACACCACCGTCCGCACGCTGGAGGCCATCGGGCACCGGCCCGCGTTCGGGCTGAACTGGGACCCCTCCCACATGGTGTGGCAGGAGCTGGACCCGGCGGGCTTCATCCTCGACTTCGCCGACCGGATCTACCACGTCGACTGCAAGGACGCCAAGGTGCGCACCGGCAACGGCCGCCGCGGCCGGCTGTCGTCGCACCTGCCCTGGGCCGACCTGCGCCGCGGCTGGGACTTCGTCTCCACCGGCCGGGGCGACGTGCCCTGGGAGGACTGCTTCCGGGCCCTGAACGCGATCGGCTACGACGGCCCGATCTCCGTCGAGTGGGAGGACGCGGGCATGGACCGCCTGGTCGGCGCGCCCGACGCGCTGGCGCTGATCCGCGACCTCAACGCCATCACCCCGCCCACGGCCGCCTTCGACGCCGCTTTCTCGGCCGAGTAGCGCGCCTCGCCGGGACGGCGGCACCGCCGTCCCGGCTGACCGATCGCGAGAAGAACAGCGAGAGGAAAGCAATGAGAACGGGATTATGGCTGATCGGGGCACGAGGATCGGTCGCGGTCACCAGCATGATCGGCGCACTGGCGATCCGGGCCGGCCTGGCCGCGCCGACCGGATGCGTCCTGGAGACGCCGGAACTGCGCCATGACGCCCTGCCCGGCATCGGGGACCTGGTCTTCGGCGGCCACGACATCTCCTCCACACCCCTGGACAAGAAGGCGGCCGCGCTGGCCGAGGCGGGAGTCGTCCCGGACGGGCTGGCGAGCGCGGTGCAGGACGCGCTGCTCGGCATCGAGCAGCACGTGCGGCCCCTGCCGGTCGCCGCGACGCAGGGCGAGACCGCCCGCGCCATCGCCGCCGACCTCGACCGGTTCCGCGCCGGGCACGACCTGGACCGGGTCGTCGTGATCAACGTCTCCACCACGGAACCGGCGCCGTCACCGCACCTCGCGCACGCCGACCTCGACGCGCTGCGTTCCGCGCTGGACGGTCCGGACCCGGTTCTCCCGCCCAGTGCCCTGGCCGCCTACGCCGCGCTGTCCGCCGGCTGCCCGTACGTCGACTTCACGCCCTCCACCGGCGCCCGCCTGCCCGCGCTCGACGCCCTCGCCCGGGAGAAGGCCCTCCCGTACGGCGGCCACGACGGCAAGACCGGCGAGACGCTGGTCAAGTCGGTGCTCGCCCCGATGTTCGCCCAGCGCAACCTGAAGGTGCGCACCTGGTCCGGGATCAACCTGCTGGGCGGCGGTGACGGCGCGAACCTGGCGGATCCGGCCGCCAACGCGGCCAAGGCCGCCAGCAAGCAGCGCGTGCTCCCCGAGACGCTCGGTTACGTCCCGCAGGGTGACACCCGGATCGACTTCGTCGAGGACCTCGACGACTTCAAGACCGCCTGGGACCTGATCTCCTTCGAGGGCTTCCTCGGAACCCGCATGCGCATGGAGTTCACCTGGCACGGCTGCGACTCCGCCCTGGCCGCACCGCTCGTCCTGGATTTGGCACGCCTGACCGCCGCCGCCCACCGGGCCGGGCGCACGGGGCCGCTCACGGAACTCGCCTTCTTCTTCAAGGACCCCCTCGGAGAGGTGCCTCACGGGCTGGCCGAGCAGTGGCAGTCGTTGCGGGCCGCCGTCGAAGCGTACGCGAGCGCCCCGCGATGACGGCGCCGCGAGACCTGCTGGACCTGGTCCGGGCTCCTGCCGCGCTGTCGGTCCCCGGCGACGTGATCGCCGGGGCGGCCGCCGGTGGGGTGCTCGGCCGCCGTACCGTCGGGCTGGCCTGCGCCTCGGTCTGCCTGTACTGGGCGGGAATGGCGGCCAACGACTGGGCCGACCGGCGTCTCGACGCCGTCGAACGCCCGGAACGTCCCATCCCCTCAGGGCGGGTGCCCGCCGGAGCGGCTCTCGGCGTCGCGGTGGGCCTCACCGCTGCCGGGCTCGCCGTGGCAGGGCTCGCGGGCGGCCGGCGTGCCCTGGCGGTCGCCGTCCCGCTGGCCGCCGCCGTCTGGGCGTACGACGTGGCCGCCAAGGGCACCCGCGCCGGTCCCCTGACCATGGCCCTCTGCCGCACCCTCGACGTCCTCCTTGGCACCGCCCCCGCCCTTTCCACCAGGCATGTCGCGGACGCGTTGCCTGCCGCGGTCACGGTCGGCGCGCACACGTACCTGCTGACCGCGCTCTCGCGGGCGGAGGTGTCGGGCACCGGTCCGCGCCTGCCCGCGCTCACCCTCTCAGGAACCGTCGCGCTCGCCGCCGTCACCGCCCGCGGCGGCGCGAGCCCCGATCGGGCGGCCGTCACCGTCCGCACCGGCGTGAGCCTCACGCAGCCGGCCCTCGCCGCCTGGTACGCCGCGCAGTTCGGGCTCTCCCAGGCCCGCGCAGTCGCCGACCCCCGCGCGGGCCGGGTGCGCGACGCGGTCAGCGCGGGCATCGTCAGCCTGCCCGCCCTCCAGGCGGCACTCACCGCGCGCGCCGGCGCGGCCCGCGTCGCGCTCGCCCTCTGGGCGGCGGTCCCGCTGGCCCGGCGCCTGGTCAGAAGGATCTCCGCGACATGACGCGATTCGGCTACGGCACCAACGGCTTCGCCAACCACCGCCTGACCGACGCCCTCGACGTCATCGCCGGCCTCGGCTACGAGGGGGTGGCCCTGACGCTCGACCACTGCCACCTCGACCCGTACGCCGACGGCCTGGGACGGCGCGTGGCGCGGGTCGCCGACCGGCTGCGCGACCTCGGCCTGGCGGTGGTCGTCGAGACCGGCGCGCGTTACCTGCTCGACCCGCGCCGCAAGCACGCCCCGACCCTGCTGGACGACGACCGCGACCGCCGGGTGGACTTCCTGAGCCGCGCCCTCGCCGTCGGCGCGGATCTCGGGGCTGAGGCGGTGTCGTTCTGGTCTGGCGTACGCCCGGCCGGCGTCGACCGGGCCACCGCCTGGGATCGGCTGGTCGACGGCTGCGGGCGGGTTCTCGACGCCGCGCGGCGGGCCGGCGTGCCGCTGGGGTTCGAGCCCGAGCCGGGCATGCTCGTCGAGACGATCGCCGGCTGGCGGACGCTGCACCAGGCGCTCGGCTCCCCGGACGGCTTCGGCATCACCCTGGACATCGGGCACTGCCGCTGCAACGAGCCCCAGCCGGTGCCCGACTGCGTCGCCGCCCTCGCCGGGCACCTGGTCAACGTACAGATCGACGACATGCGGCGCGGCGTGCACGAACACCTGGAGCTCGGCGAAGGGGAGATCGACTTCCCGCCAGTGCTGCGGGCGCTCGCCGACGTGGGCTACCGGGGCCTGGTCGCGGTCGAGCTGCCCCGGCACAGCCACGCCGCGCCCGTCGTGGCCGCGCGTTCGATCGAGTTCCTGCGCGACGCCGAGCGGGCCTCCAACGAAGGAAGGACGGCATGACAGGTCCGGAGCGGCTGCGCGCCGCGCTTCGGGAGACGCTGCGGGAGACCTCTCGGGCGGAATGGGTGGACGCCGCGCTCGCCGAGGCGGGCGAGCGGCCCGAGACGATCAGCCGGTCCTTCGCCCAGGCCGGACGGCGGGCCGGGCGCACCCCGCTGCCCGGCGTGCCCGGCTGGACGGCGGACGAGGCCACCCGCGCGCTGCTGCTGGCCGCGCTGCCGCCGGACCGGGCCGGGGCCGGGATCGCCGACCTCTACCACCACGGCGACGCCGACGAGAAGCAGGCCGCGCTCAAGGCCCTGCCGATGCTCGCCGTCGGCGTAGCGGGCCTGCCGCTCCTGCACGACGCCATCCGCACGAACGACGCCCGCCTGCTGGCCGCCGCGCTCGGCCCCTACGCCCGTCACCTCGACCAGGCCGCCTGGCGGCAGGCGGTGCTCAAGTGCGTCTTCATGGGCGTGCCGCTGATCGCCGTGGACGGGCTCGAGGAGCGGGCCGACCTTGAGCTGGCGGAGATGCTGGCCGCGTTCGCCGACGAGCGCGCGGCCGCGGGACGCCCGATGCCCGCCGACGCCGCCGCCCTGCTCGACCGCCTGACCCGCGAGGAGTCCTGATGCGCATCTTCGACCCGCACATCCACATGACGTCCCGCACCACCGACGACTACGCGCGGATGGCCGCCGCCGGCGTCCGGGCCGTCGTGGAGCCCGCCTTCTGGCTGGGCCAGCCGCGCACCGGCCCCGGCTCCTTCACCGACTACTTCGACTCGCTGATCGGCTGGGAGCCGTACCGGGCCGCCCAGTTCGGTGTCGTCCACCACGCGACGATCGCGCTGAACCCCAAGGAGGCCAACGACCCCCGCTGCCGTCCCGTTCTCGACCTGCTGCCGCGTTACCTGGACAAGGACCGGGTCGTCGCGGTCGGTGAGATCGGCTACGACTCGATGACCCCGGAGGAGGACGACGCCTTCGAGCGGCAGCTCGGCCTCGCCGTCGAGCACGACCTGCCGGCGCTCGTGCACACCCCGCACCGCGACAAGGCCGCCGGCACGCGGCGCACGCTGGAGGTCGTCGCCGCCTCCGGCATCGCGCCCGAGCGGGTCGCCGTGGACCACCTCAATGAGGTCACCGTCGAGATGGTCCGCGAGGCCGGATGCTGGACGGGCTTCTCCATCTACCCCGAGACGAAGATGTCGCCGCCCCGCATGGTGGAGATCCTGCGGCGGTACGGCCCCGACCGGATGCTGGTCAACTCCGCCGCCGACTGGGGCGTCTCCGACCCGCTGCTCACGCTGGAGACCGGGAGGGCCATGCTGGCGGCCGGGTTCACCGACGACGACGTCGACCGGGTGTTGTGGCGCAACCCCGTCGAGTTCTACGGCCAGTCGGGACGGCTCGACCTGACCGGCTCCGCCTCGGGCGGGGAAACCTTCGAAGGCAGCTCCATCAAGCGCGGCGGCAGCTGATGCGGCTCCGCCACGCGGGAGGAACCCCGCTGCACCTGTCCTACTGCACCAACGTGCACGCCGCCGAGGACCTCGACGGCATCCTTGCCCAGCTCGACGTCTACGCGGTCCCGATCCGCGCCCGCCTCGGCACGGACGTCCTCGGGCTCGGGCTCTGGCTGGCCGCGCCCGTCGCCGCCGCCCTGGCCGCCGACCCCGCCCTGCGGGCCCGCCTGCGCCGCGAGCTGTCCGTACGGGGGTTGGAGGTGGTCACGCTCAACGGCTTCCCCTACCGCTCCTTCCAGGACCCGGTCGTCAAGCACGCCGTCTACCGTCCCGACTGGACCACCCGGGACCGCCTGACGTACACGCTGGACCTGGCGCTCGTTCTCGCCGACCTGCTTCCCGACGACGCGGCCCGTGGGTCGGTCTCGACGCTGCCGCTCGCCTGGCGCGACCCGTGGGACACCGCGACCGCCGACCGCGCCGCCCGCCGTCTCGATCGGCTCGCCGCCGGCCTGGCCGCGGTCGAGTCCGCCACCGGGCGGCCGGTACGGGTCGGCTTCGAGCCCGAACCCGGCTGCGTCGTGGAGACGACGGCGCAGGCGGTGGCCCGGCTCGCCGACGTCGACCGCGACCGGCTCGGCGTCTGCCTGGACCTGGCCCACCTGGCCTGCGCGTGGGAGGATCCGGCCGACGCGCTGAAAGAGCTGGGCCGCGCCGGCCTGCCCGTCGTCAAGGTCCAGCTCTCCGCCGCCCTGGAGTCCGCCGAGCCTGACGTCCTGCGCGAGTACGCCGAGCCGCGCTTCCTGCACCAGACGCGCAACCCGGCGGGGGAGTCCGCCGACGACCTCGACGAGGCGTTCGAACGGTCGCTGCCCGGACCGTGGCGGGTCCACTACCACGTCCCCCTCCACGTCACGCCGGCCGCGCCGCTGGCCACGACCGTCCCCGTGCTGCGCGCGGCGCTGGCGGAACTCCTCGGCGGGCCGCGGCCGCTCTGCGACCACTTCGACGTGGAGACCTACACCTGGGGGGTGCTGCCGCCCGCGCTGCGTCCGCGGAACCCTGAGCAGCTCGCCGCCGGTATCGCCGGGGAGCTGGACTTCGCCCGTGCCGAGCTGCACAAGCTGGGAGTGACCTCATGACATCGCTGCTGGTCCTGGACGTGGTGGGGCTGACCCCTCGGCTGCTGGCGCACATGCCGCGGCTGCGGGCCGTCGCCGAGGGCGGCTTCCAGGCCGAACTCGGCACCGTCCTGCCCGCCGTCACCTGCTCGGTCCAGTCCACGTTCCTCACCGGCCTGCCGCCCTCCGGCCATGGCGTCGTCGGCAACGGCTGGTACTTCCGCGACCTCGGCGAGGTCCTGCTGTGGCGGCAGCACAACGCGCTCGTCGGCGGGGAGAAGGTGTGGCAGGCCGCCCGCCGCGAGCGGCCCGGCCTCACGGTGGCGAACGTGTGCTGGTGGTACGCGATGGGCGCCGACGTCGACTGGACGGTCACCCCCCGGCCGATCTACTACGCCGACGGCCGCAAGGAGGCCGACTGCTACACCCACCCGCCGGAGCTGCACGACGAGCTCACCGCGGAGCTGGGCACGTTCCCCCTGTTCACCTACTGGGGCCCCGGGGCGGGCCTTGCCTCCTCGGCCTGGATCTGCCGCGCCACCCAGCACGTCATGACCGCGCACGACCCCGACCTGACCCTGGCCTACATCCCGCATCTCGACTACGACCTGCAACGGTACGGCCCGTCCGACCCGCGCGCCGCCGCGGCGGCCGCCGAGCTCGACACAGTGCTGACGCCGTTGCTGGACACCGCCGCGGTGGCGGGCCGGACGGTCGTCGTGCTGTCGGAGTACGGCATCACCGACGTCTCCCGCCCGGTCGACGTCAACCGGACGCTCCGCGCGGAGGGATTCCTGCACGTCCACACCCAGGACGGCATGGAGTACCTGGACCCGTGGACGTCGCGCGCGTTCGCCGTCGCCGACCACCAGGTGGCGCACGTCTACGTGGCCGACCTCGCCGACGTGCCGGCCGTCGCCGAGCTCTGCGCCGCCCTTCCCGGCGTCGCCGAGGTGCTCGACGACGCGGGGAAGAAGGCGTACGGCCTGGACCACCCCCGCTCCGGCGACCTGGTCCTGCTCGCCGAGCCCGAGGCGTGGTTCACCTACTACTACTGGCTCGACGACGCCCGCGCACCCGACTTCGCCCGCCTCGTCGACATCCACCGCAAGCCCGGCTACGACCCGGCCGAGCTCTTCTTCGACCCGGCGAACCCCGGCGCCGCCAAGCGCAGGGCCGGGGTGGCGCTGCTGCGCAAGAAGCTCGGCCTGCGCCACCTCATGAACGTCGTCGGCCTCGACCAGGGCGCCCGCGCCGTACGAGGCTCGCACGGGCTGCTCCCCGCCGATGCCGCCGACGGGCCGGTGCTGCTCTGCTCGGACCCGTCCCTGGGCAAGGACCGGTTCGAGGCGACGGAGGTCAAGGACCTGCTGCTGCGCCTCTGCCGCCTGCCTTGAGCCGGGCCGGATTGTCGAGACACGCCTGCACGACCGAGTTGGCCGCGCCGAGGAGAGGCCCGTCCGAGCCCAGGCGCGAGACGATCACCGCGCCCTGGCCCACGCGGCCCGGATCCATGACCCGGCGGTCCAGCTCCCGCTCCAGGGCGGGCAGCAGCCACGGCAGCAGCGGGGAGTGCCCGCCGCCGAGGATCACCTTCTGCGGATCGAGGAGGTTCACGACGCCGGCGAGGGCGATGCCGAGTGCCTTGCCGGCCTCGCGCAGGGCACGCCGTACCTGCTGGTCGCCCTCGCGGGCGCGTTCCGCCAGAAAGGCGATGCGGCCGCCCGGACCCGGATGCAGGGCCGCGACCCGCGCCAGATCGACGCCGCTCGACCGCAGCAGGGCTTCCTCGCCCGCGTATCGCTCCAGGCAGCCTCGGCCGCCGCAGGCGCACGCCGGGCCTTCGGGGCGTACCGGAACATGGCCGAGTTCCCCCGTGAAGCCGTGCGTCCCGCGCAACAGGCGTCCGTCGATGACGATGGCCGCACCGATGCCGATCTCCGCGGAGACGTGCACGAAGTTGCGGAGGGAAGGGTCGTGCGCCCCGAGCCACAGTTCGGCGAGCGCGCCGTGGTTGGCCTCGTTGTCGACCGTCAGCGGGAGAGCGGGGAGCGCGGGGGCGAGGTCCACGCCTTCCCAGCCCAGGTTGGGGGCGCGCACCACGGACGACGACCCGCGCGCCACCAGGCCGGGCACCGCGACGGCGAGCCCCGCCGGTCGTAGCCCCTGGCCCTCCGCCTCCGCCGAGACCTTCCGGACGAGCCTCGCGAGGTCGCGCAGCACGGGCCCCGGCTCGCGCCCCCGGTTGGCGGCCTCGTACGTGACCCGCGCCCGCACCCGCCCGCTGAGGTCCACCGCGCACACGGCGAGGCGATCGACCCCGATCTCCGCCCCGAGACCCGCCGGTCCCTGGTCGTTGAGCTGCAGCGCGCTGCCGGGACGTCCTACGGTTCCCGGGCGCGACGGTCCCAGCTCCACGAGCAGCCCGTCGCGGATCAGCTCGTCGACGAGCGTCGACACGGCGGCCCGCGTCAAGCCGATGTGGGCCGCGACGGAAGCGCGGGACAGCGGGCCGAGCCGAGCCACGGCGTGCGCGACGAGCGAGAGGTTGCGCCGGCGCATCTCCTGCTGGGTGATGGACGGTGGCTCTGACACCTGGACTCCTCTAGACCGGTCGTCGTGTCTCTCCGGCTCCGTGCCACCGGGGGTGGCGGAGGCGGCTCGTGTGGAGAGACCCGGACTCCGCGGTGCGAAGTGAGAACCGCCAGGTGTCAGGCTACGGCGCGGGCGGCCTCATCCACGCCGCAGCAGTCCTTCCGCCCCGGACATGACCTCGCTGATGCGGTGCGACGCCTCGTCGTCGCGCTGGACCGGTTCGTACAGGGCGCCCTCGGCGGTGGCCCAGCCGAGCGCCACCGCCGCCGGGTCGGCGCCGAGCAGCAGCCCGGCGGCCTGCGCGGCGGCTCCCAGGGCGACCAGTTCCCTGGCCTCCGGCACCTGGACGGGACGGCCGCTGAGCCTGCGGACGGTCTCGCGCCAGGCCGTGCCCTTGGCACCGCCGCCGATGAGCAGGATGGGGGCGTCCGGCGGGCCGTCCTCGTCGAGGACCCGGTCCAGGGCGGTGAGCAGGGCGAAGACGGCGCCGTCGTACGCGGCCTGGAGCACCTGCCCGGGTGTCGTGTCGTAGCGCAGCCCGTACAGCAGCCCGGAGGCCAGGGGCAGGTCGGGCGTGCGCTCGCCGTCGAAGAAGGGAAGCAGGACGGCCGAGCCGCCCTGCTCGACCGCCTCGCGGTCGCGGCCGAGGAGGCCGGCGATCTTGTCCACGGCCAGCGTGCAGTTGAGCGTGCAGGCTAGCGGCAGCCACGCGTCGCGGGCGTCGGCGAACCCCGAGACGATCCCCGTCGGGTCGGCGGGTCTGCGGACAGTGACGGCGTAGACCGTGCCGGAGGTCCCGAGGCTGAGCACCGGCCGCCCCGGACGCAGCCCGAGCCCGAGTGCCGCCGCCATGTTGTCGCCGGTGCCCGCCGCGACCAGCGCGCCGGGCGCCAAGGGCAGGCCAGGCAGGTTCCGTACGGTCCCGGCCGCCGCGCCCTGCGGCAGGAGCCGCGGCAACAGCTCGGGGGAGAGCCCGACGTGCTCCAGGATCTCCTCGTCGTACGTCCCGGAGGCGGCCGCCCACCAGCCGGTGCCCGAGGCGTCGCCGCGGTCGGTCGTGCCCTGCCCGGTGAGCCGTTCGGTCAGGTAGTCGTGGGGGAGGCGGACGGCCGCGGTCGCGCGGACCGCCTCCGGCTCGTTCTCGCGCAGCCAGGCCCACTTCGTGACCGTGAACGACGGCGCGGGAACGCTGCCGGTCCTCTCCGCCCACGCCTGGGGGCCGCCCAGCTCGCCGATGAGCCGGTCACGCTGGGGGGAGGAGCGGACGTCGTTCCACAGCAGCGCGGGGCGTACCGGCCGGCCGGAGCGGTCCAGCGTGACGAGCCCGTGCTGCTGGCCGGCGATGGAGACGGCGGCGGCCCGCGAGGCGTACGGTCCGCACTGGGCGAGCGCCTCCCGCAGCGCCGCCCACCACTGCTCGGGGTCGCTCTCCTTGCCGTCGCCCGTGGGCCCGCCGCTCATGGTGTGCGGGGCCTGTCCCCGCGCGACCACGGCGCCGGTGGCGGCATCGACGACCAGCGCCTTCGTCGATTGCGTGGAGCTGTCCACGCCGATGACCAAGGGGCCTTCCTGCACGGGTACGGCTGCCGCCATCTGTTCGCCCTCGCGTCCTTCGTCTCGAACCCGGGATGCGGATGAAGGGTTCCCCGGGACGTCTCAATGTACTAATTTGTCAATCGGCATGACAAATGGCAGGGAGGCAGCATGAGTTACACCCCCACCCCGGAGGACCGGTTCAGCTTCGGCCTGTGGACGGTCGGCTGGGAGGGAAGGGACCCCTTCGGTGAGGCCACCCGGCAGGCCCTCGATCCCGCCGAGACCGTGCGACGGCTCGCCGGTCTCGGCGTCTACGGCGTGACGTTCCACGACGACGACCTGATCCCGTTCGGCTCCTCCGACGCCGAGCGCGAAGAGCACATCAAGCGGTTCCGCAAGGCCCTGGACGAGACCGGTCTCGTCGTCCCCATGGCCACGACGAACCTCTTCACCCAGCCCGTCTTCAAGGACGGCGCCTTCACGGCCAACGACCGGGACGTGCGCCGCTACGCGCTGCGCAAGACCATCCGCAACATCGATCTCGCCGCCGAGCTCGGCGCGAAGACGTATGTCGCCTGGGGAGGCCGCGAAGGCGCGGAGAGCGGCGCCGCCAAGGACGTCCGCACCGCGCTGGAGCGGATGAAGGAGGCCTTCGACGTGCTCGGCGCGCACGTCGTCGAGCAGGGCTACGACATGCGCTTCGCCATCGAGCCGAAGCCGAACGAGCCGCGCGGCGACATGATCCTGCCGACCATCGGACACGTCCTGGCCTTCATCGAGCAGCTGGAACGGCCCGACATGTACGGCGTCAACCCCGAGGTCGGCCACGAGCAGATGGCGGGGCTGAACTTCCCGCACGGCATCGCGCAGGCGTTGTGGGCGGGCAAGCTCTTCCACATCGACCTCAACGGCCAGAACGGCATCAAGTACGACCAGGACCTGCGCTTCGGGGCCGGTGACCTGAGGGCCGCCTTCTGGCTGGTGGACCTGCTGGAGACCGGCGGCTACGACGGCCCCCGCCACTTCGACTTCAAGCCGCCGCGGACCGAGGACATCGACGGCGTCTGGGCCTCGGCCGCCGGCTGCATGCGCAACTACCTGATCCTCAAGGAGCGGGCCGCGGCCTTCCGCGCCGACCCGGAGGTGCAGGAGGCCCTGCGTGCCTCACGCCTGGACGAACTCGCGCTGCCGACACTGGGCGAGGGCGAGACCGTGGCCGACTTCCTCGCGGACCGCACCGCCTACGAGGACTTCGACGTGAAGGCCGCCGCGGAGCGCGGAATGGCCTTCGAACGCCTCGACCAGCTCGCCATGGATCACCTGCTGGCGGCGCGCGGCTGAAGACGCTTGACCGCGTCCGGTCGGCTCAAGGCTGGAGTCGACCGGACCCGTCGTCGGCGGCGTACTCGCCGACGGCGGGGTCGTGAGGGCTGCGGCGCAGCCGGTCGCGCAGGAGCACCGGGAGTAGCGCGCATTCATCAATGAATGTGATTATTTCGCTCGAATCAATCGCTCTTGACGATAATCTGGCTGTCATGGCTGACGTGGAACTGCGCCATCTGAGGACGATGGCCGCCATCGCCGAGGAGGGGACGTTCGGCCGGGCGGCGGTTCGCCTCGGCTACACCCAGTCGTCGGTGAGCCAGCAGATCGCCGCGCTGGAGAAGGCCGTCGGCGGGGCCGTCTTCGACCGGCCGGGAGGTCCCAGGCCGGTGCGCGCCACTCCTCTCGGCGAGCTGGTCCTGGCCCACGGGCGTGATCTGCTTGCGAGGTCGGAGGCGCTGACCGACGCCGTCGATCGGTTCAAGGCGGGTCACGGCCGGATCGACATCGGCACCTTCCAGGGCGCGACCCGGTTGATCCTGCCCGCAGTGGTGCGCGGGTTGCTGGACGAGCACCCCGGCTGCGACGTCAGGCTGTCGGAAGTGGCACCGGAGAACCCGGACATCGGAGATGTCGACCTGTTGTTCCACTACGACCGCATCGACGGCGACGTCGAACACGTCGAGCTGCTGGACGAGCCTCACCTCCTGGTGGCCGCCGCGGGCGCGTTCCCCGACGGTCCGGTGCCGGTCGAGCTGCTCGACGACACTCCCATGGTCGCCTGGCCGCCCACCGTCCACCAGAGATGGCTGGAACGGGAGCTCGCCGGCGCGGGCGCCCGGCCGCGGATCGTGTTCCGCACGGCCGGCCACGAAACCGTCGTGTCGATGGTGCGGGTGGGCCTGGGCTCGGCGGTGTTGCCCTGGCTCGCCCTCCTGGGGTCGGACGTCTGGTCCGACGACCGGCTCCGTATCCATCGGCTGGAACCGCCGCCCACCTGCACGTGGTACCTGTGTCGGCCGGCCGGGCGCACCCGCTCGCCGCTGGCGGCCCGGGCCATCGACCTCGCCGTCGCAGCCGCCGCTGAGCTGGCCGGCCAGATGGAACACGGTATATCGCTGTAGGCGATCGACTCGATCGAAAATCATAGCTTTTCGCGATGGGGCGGCCAGGCCTAGCGTGCCGGACATGAACGCCAACCAAGATCACCCCGAGCGGCTCCTCGACATCAACGGCATAAAGCTCTGCGTCCAGACGTTCGGCGACCCGGCTGCGCCCGCCCTGCTGCTCATCGGCGGCGCCGAGGCGTCGATGGACTGGTGGGACGACGACTTCTGCGAGCGCCTCGCCGCCGGCGGCCGGCACGTCATCCGGTACGACACCCGGGACACCGGCCGCTCCACGACCTTCCCGCCCGGCGCGCCGCCGTACGGAAACGACGCCCTGTTCGACGACGCCGTCGGCCTGCTCGACGAACTCGGCATCGCGGCCGCCCACATCGTCGGCGTCTCCATGGGCGGCGGAATCGCCCAGCGCCTGGCCGTGCGCCACCCCGGCCGGGTCGCCTCCCTGACGCTCATCGCCACCAGCCCGGGCGGACCCGGCGGTCCCGACCGCCATGACCTGCCGCCGATGAGCGCCGAACTGGCGAAGCGGTTCGCCGAGGACGGCGACCAGACGCCCGACTGGTCCGACCGCGAGGCCGTCATCGCGTACTACACCGACGGCGAGCGCACCTTCGCGGGCACCATTCCCGTCGACGAGGAGCGGATGCGCCGCATCGCCGGCCGCGTCTGGGACCGCAGCCCGTCCCCTGCGTCGGCGCAGAACCACTGGCAGCTCGACGGCGGCGAGCCCGTCCGCGGCCGCCTCGCCGAGATCGCGGCGCCCACGCTGGTGTTGCACGGCACCGCGGACCCGCTGCTCCCGTACGGGCACGGCGAGGCGCTGGCACGGGAGATCCCGGGAGCCCGGCTGGTCCCGCTCGAGGGCATGGGGCACCAGATGCCACCGCCGGAGCTCTGGGACGTCGCGATCGCAGAGATCCTTTCGGTCTCCAGCGGAGAGCGCCCGTGAGCCGGCTGCGATCGGCACTCTGGCTGCCGCTCTTCGACGAGCTCGCCGACCCGCGGGCGGTGGCGAACCTGGCCGCCGACGCGGAGGAGGCCGGGTGGGACGGCTGCTTCGTGTGGGATCACCTGTCCTGGCGGGAGCCGGTCCAGCAGGTCGCCGACTCGTGGATCACGCTGGCGGCGGTCGCGACCGCCACCGAGCGGCTGCGGCTCGGTCCGATGGTGGCGACGCTCGCCCGCCGGCGTCCGGCCAAGGTGGCGCGGGAAACCGCGACACTGGACCAGCTGAGCGACGGCCGCCTCACCCTGGGCGTCGGACTCGGCAGCGATCGGTTCGGCGGCGAGCTGTCCAGGACCGGCGAGCAGCTCGACGACCGGCAGCGGGGGCGGATGCTCGATGAGTCCTTGGCCATCCTGGCCGCCGCGTGGTCCGGAGAGCCGGTGCGCCACCGCGGCGAGCATTACACCGTCGACGACATCACGTTCCTGCCGCAGCCGGTTCAGCGGCCAGGCGTGCCGGTATGGGCCGCCGGATTCCCCGGCAACGTCAAGCCGATCCGCCGGGCCGCCCGGCTCGACGGCTTCTTTCCGATCAACCTGGAACACCCGGACCAGCTCGCCGAGGTCGCCAGCACCCTCACCGAGCTGCGAAACGGCGACATGGCCTCGTACGACATCGCCGTCAGCCTGCCCGCCGGCGTCGACCCGCTGCCGTACGCCGCCGCCGGCGCGACCTGGTGGCTGACGGAGTTCGACCCGGGTGTACGGCTCGACACGGTACGCGGCGTACTCCGCGACGGCCCGGCGAACCCGGGCGACGGCGCCTGAGCCGCTTCACCGGCCTTCCTGATCTCCGACGAGTCGTCCTGCGTCAGCGGCGCGGAGATCCCCATGGACGGCGGGCACACCGCCCACGACGGCGCCGGATCCATCTCCGACGCCTCCGCTGACCGGCGATTCATCACTCCGCTCCTGGGCAGACCGCATGGTCTGATCGGATGAGGAGGAGAAACGTCGTGAACGGCGAGATGCATCAGGATCGGATGACCCGGCGGTTGTGGCCCGGCGGAGCGGAGGTGGGCGCGGTCGGGCTCGGCTGCATGGGGATGACGTGGGCGTACGGCGACTCCCCGGACGCCGAGGACCCCCGTACCGTCATCGGGCGGGCGTTGGACCTGGGCGTGAACTTCCTCGACACCGCCGACGTGTACGGACCCTTCACCAACGAGGAGACCGTCGGCAGGGCCATCGCCGGACGGCGGGAGGAGGTCGTGCTCGCCACCAAGGGCGGCAACGTCGCGCGGACCACCGGGAACGGCGCCCCCGCCCTGCCTGTGCCGGACGGAAGGCCCGAGCATCTGCGCGCGGCCGTCGACGCCTCGCTCCGGCGGCTGGGCGTGGACCATGTCGACCTGTACTACCTGCACCGCCCGGACCCCGAGGTGCCGGTCGAGGAGAGCGTCGGCGCCCTGGCCGAGATGGTGGCGGCGGGCAAGGCGCTGGCCGTGGGGGTCTCGGAGTTCAGCCTGGAACAGCTCGACCGGGCGCAGGCCGTCCACCCGATCAAGGCCGTGCAGTCGGAGCTGTCCCTGTGGACGAGAGACCACCTGTCCACGTCGCTGGAGTGGTGCGCCCGCCACGACGCCGCCTTCGTCGCCTACTCACCGCTCGGCCGCGGTTTCCTGACCGGCCGCTTCCGTGAGGCCGGCTTCTCCCCGGACGACTACCGCTCCCGCAACCCCCGCTTCCAGGAGGAGAACCTGAAGGCCAACCTGGTCATCGTGAACGCGGTGGAGCGGATCGCCGCACGGCACCAGGCGACCGCGGCCCAGGTCGCCCTCGCCTGGACGCTCGCCCAGGGAGAGCACGTCGTCCCGATTCCGGGGAGCCGGCGTCGCTCACGGGTGGAGGAGAACGCCGCCGCGGCACGCCTCAGGCTCACCCCGGAAGACCTCGCGGACCTGGACGCGTTGCCCGCACCGGCCGGCAGCCGGTACTGACCCGCCGACCCCGGGAGGGGGCGGGCCGAAGTTCCGACACCCTACGTTGTCATCCGCGAGATGGAGTGGTCGGTCGTTGTGGGGCAGGGGATGTCGTACCGGAGCGATGCCACGGTTGGGTATACGGCGACAACGTGGCGCAGCGACCAGCGAAATGCGGCGCGCCCACGTACCCGTACTCGATCACGATTTACGGCCCGTGGAAGTGCCCTGACGATGTGGCATGCGTAGTTGTCGCCGTTCACGGTGAACCTGGCTGTATTCGTGGTCCTGACTACCGCCCCGCTCGTTGTTCGATTGCAGGCCGGTTGCGTGAATGCCCGGGTGAGGCGGTCGCGTCGGGGCACGTCGATGTCGGCGTCGACGAGATCGAGCAGCGCCCGCAGAGGGCCGGCCTGCTGCGGGGTCCGATGTGGTCGATGCCTGTCGAGTAGGCCTTGTCTTCGGCAAGGACCTCACGCAGGTCGCGTTCGAGCATGATGAGGGACCGATCGGCCGCGCGACATCTCCCGCCACGTAGACCCTGTCGGTCGCCACGCCGTTGAGGTCGAAGGCGCGCCCGCCGGCGTCGCAGCCGACACCCCAGAAGCCGGCCGCCAGTCCGGAGCCCTCCAGCCATTCCACGTTACGGATCGACCCCAGCGAGGCCGGCACCAGGTCGGCCTCGACGGCGGTCCCGTCCGAGAGCTGAGCAGACCGCACGTGTCCGCCCGCGTCTCCCTCCAGCGACGCCACCATGACCCCAGGCGGGGCGTCTCGGACCCCCAACGCTCTTCGGGCCTCGATGGCTATGTGGGGGCGGAAACCAGCACGCAGCCGTTGCGGAAGCTGAAATGTCGCTACGGCGGTTTAGTGTTGCAAACCGTGAGCGATGTGATCGATTGTCACCGTGAGCGTGTGCGCGCCGCCGACCCTCTCGTCGCCGTCGCGGATCTCGGCGAAGACCTGATCGAGACCGTGAACGCTGTCGGCGCCCCCTCGGTGTCCAGAGCCGACCCCGGCGCCCCGTCAGTGCGCTGGGGCCCGCTGACCACCTACTCACTCCAGGCCAGAGTCGCCGACGACAACCCCGCGTACGCCCTCGGCGGCCTCCTCGACCGGTGGATCTCGACCCTCGACGCCGAGCCGGGTTCCGGGCTGGTGGTGAACTGGCCGAGCCGGGATGCCGCGCCCGTGGCGGCACTGGTCAGGCGGGGGTTCGCGCCACGCTCCGTGCTCGGCGTCCGCGTCGGCCCCGCTTCAGCGGGCGGGCACTCGTCTCCAGGTATACGGCGGGCCACGGCGGACGATCTGGATGCCATGTGCCGGCTGTACGTGGAGCTGGTCGCCTACGAGGCCCAGTTCGGCTGGTTCTCGGTGCTGCCCTCGACGCCCTCCGCCGCCCGGGCCGAGCTCGAGGAGAAGCTCGCCCGTGACGACGGCTGGTGCTGGCTGGCCGAATCGGACGGTGAAGTCGCCGGCATGCTCGCGGTCCATCACCCCGACCACTCGGGCTGGATCGCGCCCGCCGTGCAGAAGCCTCCGCCCGTGGCGTACGTGGGCTCCTTGTACGCGCGACCGGTCAGCAGGGGCCGCGGCATCGGCACCGCGCTGGTCGCCCACGCCCATGCCGAGGCCGCAGCGGCAGGCGTCGAGACCATACTGGTGCACTACGCGGCCCCGAATCCGCTGTCCGTCCCCTTCTGGTCCCGCCAGGGCTACCGTCCGCTCGTCACGACCTGGGGACGGTTCGCTTAGGCGAGGGCGGCCCTGCGTATCGGCGGCCCGTCTGCAGCCCTCGCTACTGGTCGACCACGGGAGGAGGAGGCGAGATCCCCGGCGTAAGCCCGGGCTGCGTTGCTTCGGGGGCTGACGTGGGCGGGTGAGGCGCGTTGTCAACCCGTGTGTTCACCGATGAGGAGATCCGCTGTGCCCGCATCATCTCCGGCAGTCTGCGGGCCGGCGCGGACAGCACCGCTCGATCTGCCCACGACAGCCTCGGACGGCCAAGTTGACGGCGCAACACGGCGACCTCGTGCCGCGGCACGAGGATCTCCATGTTCTTGGTCGCGTCGCTACGAGTCAGCAGCGTCAGCCGGCCCACGATGCGGCAGGCGTGAACGGAGTATTGACACCCTTCAGGGTGGGGTGACCGCGCATCCGACTGGGGCGTGGACGGTGCAGCAGGCCCGCAACTTGGTCATGGATCTGGAAAGCGCATCGCCAGGCTACGATTCTTGATCCAAGATCGGGCCTCGCTCTTCACCGTCGCCCTTCGGGAGGTTTCACAGCCAATGGGCTGCGGACCATCACCACACTGCCGCAGACGCCGAGGATGAACGCCATTTGCGACCGGGCCATCGGCACCCTGCGCCGCGAACTCCCGGACCGGATGCTGATCCTCAGCGAACGCCATCTGGCCCTCGTGCTCCGCGAGTACCTGAACCACTACAACGCGCACCGGCCGCACCAGTCCAGGCGCCAACGGCCGCCAGACACCACAACGGCGGTGCGGGGCATGGTGATCGTGCGGGGGCTCAGGTCAGGGTGCGGATGACGCGAGCCGGGTTCCCGTAGGCGACGACGCCGGCGGGGACGTCCTTCGTGACCACGCTGCCGGCGCCGACCACGGAACCCTCGCCGATCGTGACCCCGGGCAGCACGATCACACCACCGCCGAGCCACGCGTCGGGCCCCACGGTGACCTTCTCGCCGTACTCGTAACCTGCCTTCCGCAAGGTGGGGTCGAGCGGGTGGGTGCCAGTGAGCAACTGGACGCCCGGGCCCAGCCACGCCCCGTCGCCGACGTCGACGGGCGCCATGTCGAGAAAAACACAGCCGAAGTTCACGAACACCCGGTGGCCGAGGGAGATCGGCTCACCGTAAACACAACTGAACGGCGGCCGCACCTCGACCGAATCGCCGACGGAACCGCACAGCTCTTTCAGAATCAGCTGCCGGAGCTGTGGATCGGCGGCGCTCGACGAATTGAATCGCGCCACGATCAGGGCCGTTTCGAGCCGTTCGGCGTTGAGTTCGGGATCGTCCGCGATATAAAGCTCGCCCGCAAGCATCTTCTCTTTCGCTGACGCCATCGATGACCTCTCCATGCTGTGGATCCGGGCGATCATCGAGTGTAACCCGCGACTCCGGAGTTCTGCGAGACCGCTCTCCGCCGCCGGACCGTCAATAATTTTCGGACCGAAATTCGCGCGCCGTCGCCATTTATGGCGGGCGTGGCCGGAAGCCCGGCGCGCACGAGGCTCGCCGCCTTCCCTGCCCCGGTCGAGGGGGCGTCCCAGGCGTGTACGCTGTGGAGCGAAAAAACGCGGAAGTCCGCGCTTGGCAGCGTCCGGACCGGGGAAGAGACCCCGCCGGGATAATGTCGGCACAGGTGGCCTCGAATCCAGAGGTTCCGAACGACTGGGATACTCCGCCAGGGGTGGCCAGATGCGAAGGAGCGACTGAAATGGCACGCCTCGGTGATCGTGCGGATCAGCTCAAATGCTCGTTCTGCGGAATGAGCCAGCGGCAGGCCAGGCGGCTCATTGCGGGCCCGGGCGTCTACATCTGCCAGGAGTGCATCCAGATCTGCAACGAGATCTTCGAGGAAGAAACCGAGGAGACCACCGAGGTCAGGCGCGGCAACCTGCCCAAGCCGCACGAGATCTACAAGTTCCTCGACGCGCACGTCGTCGGACAGGAGAAGTCCAAGAAAACGCTGTCGGTCACGGTCTACAACCATTACAAGCGCGTCTTCTCCGGCAGCACCG
The DNA here is from genome assembly GCF_040675235.1 of Nonomuraea sp. NPDC049637. Classification (NCBI taxonomy): domain Bacteria; kingdom Bacillati; phylum Actinomycetota; class Actinomycetes; order Streptosporangiales; family Streptosporangiaceae; genus Nonomuraea; species Nonomuraea sp. NPDC049637. The sequence goes on along the minus strand of NZ_JBFAOM010000055.1, from coordinate 24,698 downwards.
GCTCGCGCGGCGACGACGTCGAGCTCGCGAAGTCCAACATCCTGCTGCTCGGGCCCTCGGGGTCGGGCAAGACGCTCCTGGCCCAGACCCTGGCCAAGCTCCTCGACCTGCCGTTCGCGATCGCCGACGCGACGACTCTGACCGAGGCCGGCTACGTGGGCGAGGATGTTGAGAACATCTTGCTCAAGCTCATTCAGGCCGCCGACCACGACCTGCGCAAGGCCGAGACGGGCATCGTCTACATCGACGAGATCGACAAGATCGCCCGCAAGAGCGAGAACCCGTCCATCATGAGGGACGTGTCGGGCGAAGGCGTCCAGCAGGCGCTGCTGCGGATCCTGGAGGGCACCACGGCGTCCGTCCCGCCGCAGGGCGGCCGCAAGCACCCGCAGCAGGAGCTCATCCTGATCGACACCACCAACGTCCTGTTCATCTGCGGAGGCGCCTTCGCGGGCCTCGACCAGATCGTCGAGCAGCGCGTCGGGCAGCGGCGGATGGGCTTCAACGCGGTGCTGCGCCCGGCGGGCGAGCAGCACGGCCACGGTGACGCCTTGGCGGCACTCATGCCGGAGGACCTGGTCAAGTACGGCATGATCCCAGAGTTCGTCGGCCGGTTGCCGGTCATCACGACGGTGCACGACCTCGATCGCGAGGCCCTGGTCCAGATCCTGACCGAGCCGCGCAACGCGCTCGTCAGACAGTACGCGCGGTTGTTCGAGCTCGACGGCGTCGAGCTCGGGTTCACCCCCGACGCGCTCGACACGATCGCGGAGCTGGCGCTGCTGCGCGGCACGGGAGCGCGAGGCCTGCGGGCCATCATGGAGGAGGTGCTGCTGCCGGTCATGTTCGACGTTCCCAGCCGCACCGACGTGGCCCGGGTGCTGATCACCGAGGACACGGTGCTGCAGAGCGTCAACCCGAGCCTGATCCCTCTCGGGCGCGCCGCCCTGGCCAGGAAGCGCGGGCCCCGGGAACAGTCGGCGTAGCAGCCGCGCCCCGCGCCGGCGGCCCTCCTGACCCGCCGGCTGATCACCAGGTGACGGGGACCGCCTCGATACCGCCTGAGAGCTGGCTCGTCCTGATCCTGAGCTCGCCGGGCGGCACTGCCAGCCGGAGTCCGGGCAGAGCGGTGGTCAGCTCGGTGAGAGCGGCCCGCAGCTCGACGCGCGCCAGCGGGGCGCCCAGGCAGTACCTGCCGCCGTGCCCGAACCCGAGATGGGCGCCGGCGTGCTTGCAGCCGATGTCGAACCGCTCCCCTCCGGGGAACTCCGTCCGGTCCCGGTTGGCGGCCACCAGGCTCAGCAGGACCGCGTCGCCTTCCTTGATCCGCTCCCCGCCCACGTCGATGTCGGCCCGCGCGTAGCGGACGACGCCCCCGATCGAGACGATGGGCGCCGCGCGCACGATCTCCTCCACCGCGTCGTCGATGAGCTCCGGCTCCGCCACCAGCCTGTCCCACTGGCCCTGGTGACCGAGCAGCATCGCCACGCCCACGTCGATCCGGCCCGTGGTGGTCTCGTGGGCGGCGAACAGCAGTCCGGCGCTGCGGATCGCGACCGTGTCGTCGTCCTGCGTCCTGCACAGCTCCGACATCACGTCGTCGGCCGGCTCGGCCCGCTTGCGCCTGGCCAGGTCCCCCATGTACACGATCAGTTCCGCGAGCGCCGCCATCGAGGCGTCCCTGTCCCGGAGGCCGGCGATCGTGTACGACAGGGCGCGGAACCGCTCGCGGTCCTCGTACGGCACGCCGAGCAGCTCGCAGATCACCAGCACCGGAAACGGCCAGGAAAAGTCGGTGTGCAGGTCCACCGGAGGAGTGAGGCCGGCCATCTCGGCAACGAGTTCGGCGGCGAGCTGCTCGACCCTCGGCCGCAGCCTCAGTATGTGTTTCGCGGAGAAAAACGGCGACAACATCCGGCGCATCGCCGTGTGCCGCTCGACCTCGGTGTCGAAGGTGTACTCGGGGGAGGGGCCGCTGAACAGGCTCGCGTTCGAGATCCTGGCCGCGCGTTCGGGCTCGCGGTGCGACATTCCCAGCCGGTCGTCGTTGAGCAGTTGCTTCACGTACGCGTATCGGGAGACGAGCCAGGCCTCGTCGCCGGCCTGCGTGCGGACGCGGGCGACCGGCTGGTGTTCGGACAGCTCCAGCAGCCGCGGCGGCGGGGACATCGGGTCGGGTTGAGGGAAGGGCAACGCCGGCAAACCGTCCTGGGCTGGCATGGGAATTCTCTCACCTCGGCAGTGGTCGCTCGTTATGGGAAGTTATAACAAGGGCGCCCGGCGTATGGGAAGCAGGCGCTTTTTTCGCGGCGAATATTTCGGTGGCACAGCCTCGATTCCCGCCTATCTTGACAGGTCGTCGGTCATCGCCAAAGATGACCTCTGGAATGTCTGGTGCAGCGGCCCGCAGTGGCCCGGAGAGGGCGCTCATGACTCAGCAGACCATTACCAGAATAAAAACTCTGTACGAGCGCCAGGGCTGGTGCCGGCTGGACCATCGGTTATCCGACGGCGAAATCCAAAAATTGCGGGACAGCGTGGAACGTCACATTAGTGAGCGCCGTCCGGGGTTGGTATACGAAGAAGGCTCGCAGGCGGTGCGCGGAATTCACGGCTGCCACCGTTTCGACCCGGTGTGCTCGGACCTGACCCGGCTTCCCCCGCTGGTCGACGTTGCCGAGGAGATCCTCGGCACCCCGGCCTATGTCTACCAGTTCAAGGTGAACCTCAAGCAGCCGAGGGACGGCGCCGAGTGGCCCTGGCACCAGGACTTCCCGTTCTGGCAGACGGAGGACGGCATGCCCGCGCCGCACGCCGTGAACATCGCGATCCTGCTGGACGACGCGCACGAGCACAACGGGCCGGTGGTCCTGGTGCCCGGTAGCCATCGGCTCGGCCCGCTGTGGAACGCGGCGGAGGACGAGGACGACTCCGCGGCCGACTGGCGCGTCAACATGCGCGCCTCGCTGCCGCTGACCGTACCCGGCGAGGTCGCCTCGCGGCTGGCTGCGGAGCGGGGCACCGAGCTGCTGACCGGACCGCCCGGAACCATTTACGTGTTCCATCCGTGCATCGTGCACTCGTCGTCGGCCAATCTCTCGGCCGACAGGCGCGCGCTGCTCATCATCAGCTATAACTCCGTCACCAATCTGCCGCGACATCCGAACCGGCCGGAGTTCCTGGTCGACCGGGATTCCACCCCCATCGTCAAGCTGGGGCGTGAGACACTGTGATCGAGCACTGAGCCCATGCGTATAGCCCTCGTGAACATGCCGTTCGCCAACTGGCACTACCCGTCCTTCGCGCTCAGCCAGCTCGCCGCTCTGGGACACCACGAATTTCCCGGCCAGGTGACCTCGGACGTCTTCTACCTCAACCATGATTTCGCGCGCTATTTCGGTCTGCCTGAATACGACTCGCTCGCCAACGACGGGGAGCATCTGCTCGCCGGGCTGGGCGAGTGGGTCTTCCGCGACATCGCCTTTCCGGAGGCGGGCGACAATGAGCGCGCCTATTTCCGCCGTTACTACCGCGGCCCGCGCTGGCTGCGGCTGCGCGAGCGCGTCCTGCAACGACGTCCCGGGCTGGAGGAGCGCTGCCGCGAGCTGATCGATCGGTACCGGCTGGCGTCCTACGACGTGGTGGGCTTCAGCTCGATGTTCGCGCAGAACGTGCCCAGCATCGCCGTCGCCCGGCTGATCAAGGAGATCAACCCCGAGGTCGTGACGCTCATGGGCGGCGCGAACTGCGAGGCGCCGATGGGGGCCGTCATCGCCGAGCAGACGCCGACCATCGACTTCGTGTTCTCGGGTCCGTCGATGCACACCTATCCCGAATTGCTGCGTGCCCTGCTGAACGGCGACACCGAGACGGCCCATGCCATCCCGGGCATCGTCACCGGGCGCAACTGCGGCGATCCCCGCTTCCGCAACGCCGTCGGCCGCGACCGGGACATCGAGGACCACATCCCTCCCGACTACTCGGGCTGGCTGACCGCGCTACCGCGCGACGAGGTGCTCTGGAAGGCGGTCCAGGACGGCACCGCCCACCCCCAGCTCTATTTCGAGACGTCAAGGGGCTGCTGGTGGGGTGCGCGCTCGCACTGCACGTTCTGTGGCCTGAACGGGCTCGGCATGGACTACCGCGCGTTGTCGGCGGGCAAGGCGATCCGTCAGTTCGAGCGGCTCTTCGAACTGGCGCCGTGGTGCAACCGCTACGTCTGCACCGACAACATCATGCCGCGAAATTATCCCAAGGAAGTCTTCGGCCCGCTCCAGCCCCCGGCCGGCACGTCCATCTTCTACGAGGTGAAGGTCCCGATCGCCGATCACGACCTCGAGGCCATGGTCTCGGGCGGCGTGAACCAGATCCAGCCCGGCATCGAGGCGCTCTCCACACAGACACTCTCGATCATGCGGAAGGGCACCACCGCCTTCCAGAACCTGCAGTTCCTGAAGAAGTGCATGCGGCACGGCATCGAGCCGTACTGGAATCTGCTCATCGGATTCCCCGGCGAGCCCGAGAGCGTGTTCCAGAAGTATTTCGACGACCTGCCGTCGTTGGTGCACCTGCCTCCCCCGAACGGCGTCTACGTGGTGCGGTTCGACCGATACAGCCCGTACCACACCAACGGCGGCTTCTACGGCCTGGAGCTGCGGCCCTCCGATCACTACCGCTACGTCTACCCGTTCCCCGAAGACACCTTCACCGACCTGGCCTACTACTTCACCGACGAGAAGCTCGGACCGTACGCGGCCGCGTCCACCCGCTGGCACGCGCGGCTGAGCGAGCGCGTCGAGGAGTGGACCAGAGCCTGGTCCCGGCGGCCGCCGTCGCTCACGCTCGAACGCGGCGCCGACGGTCAGGAGCAGATCACCGACTCGCGCGGCGGCGGGCCCGCCACGACCCTGCCCGTGGACGCGGAGACCCGGCTGCTGCTGCACCGGTTGTCGTCGCCGGCGAAGCCGGACAGGCTCGCCGCAGAGCTCGGGCTCGACCCGGAGGCCGTGGCGCGGCGGCTGGCTCTCCTGCGGGAGCGGTCTCTGCTGTTCGAGGAGGACGGCAAGATCCTCAGCCTCGTCCTGACCGAAGCCGGCGCGCAGGCGGACCTGCCGGCCTCGCTCGAAATCGTCTGAGAAATTCGCCGGTCTCATCAACTCCAGGGTGGTCGGTACGGTGCACACGAAGCACGTCAACGGAACTCAGCCAACCGGCAACATCATCAGTGAGCTAGGCCACCGCTGGTCGGACGGAGGTGACAGCCTTGACGCCATCTGCCGCTACGCCCTCATGCCCGCAGGCAAGCTCTTCCGTCCGATGCTCATGGTCGAGTCGGCGCTCGCCGTGGGAGGCACGATCGCGCATGTCCTGCCGGCCGCCGTCGGCAGCGAGTACGGCCACACGGCAAGCCTGATCCACGACGACATCATCGACTGCGACGAGTTGCGCCGCGGCCGCCCATCCGTGTTCTCCAGGTACGGCATCGAGGACGCGATCGTCGCGGGCGACGCCCTGATCTTCCATCTCTTCCTCTGCCTGGCCGAGTGCCGGCGCGCCGGGGCACCGGCCGAGCGGGTCGTCAGGGCCCTGGAGATCGCCGCGACGGCGGGCTTGGACATGTGCCGCGGCCAACACCTGGAGAGCGAGATCACCAAGAACTCGATCCGCGATCGCGACCGCTACCTGCGCATGGTGGACCTCAAGTCCGCCGCCCTGTTCCGCAGCGCCTGCCAGTGCGGCGTGGTGCTCGGCGGCGGGCTGGAGGCGTCGGTGCGGTCGATGGGCGGTTACGGGACGGGCCTGGGTGTGGCGTTCCAGATCATCGACGACCTGTTCGCGTTCACCGACGACGGGTCGGTGACCGGGAAGCACCCGGCCAGCGACGTCCGGAACCGGCGGCTGACGCTGCCGCTCATCCTCGTCTACGAGAGCGCGGACCCCGTCGCCGTCCGGCTGCTCGACGACGCGTTCTCCGGCGAGCTGGGAGATCAGGAGGCGCTGGCCGCCGCCACCAAGGCCGTCGAACGTACCGGCGTCCTCGACATCTGCCGGAAGGTCGCCCTGGAGCACATCACCTCGGCGAAGGACGAGCTGCTGCTCCTGCCGGACACGCCGAGCCGCGACCGGCTCGGGCAGCTCGCCGACGACGCGGTCGAGCGAGTGCGCTGATGCCGAGCGGCGGGTTAAGAGTCGCGCTGGTCGCGCATGCCGAGACCTGGCGCCCCTACGGGCTGACCTACGTCGGCCTCGTCGGCCTGGCGGCCGGCGCCCTGGCGTCGCCGTCGCCGTCGCCGTGGCAGCTCCTGGGCGCGTGGGGGGTGCCGACGCTGGGCTGGTTGGCCGGCCTGTACGGCGGCGATTACTTCGACAGGAAGCTCGACGCGATCGCCAAGCCACACCGGCCGATCCCGTCCGGCCGGCTGCCCGCGCGCACCGCGCTGGCCATGATGGTGATCTGCTGCGCGGCAGGAGCGGTGGGCGCGCTGCTGCTCAACTGGCGCACGCTCGGCCTCGTCGGCCTGGCCCTGGTCGCGGGCATCCTCTACAGCACGTGGTTCAAGGCGCGCGGGCTGTCCGGCAACCTGGTGCGGGGTGGCCTGACCGCATTCGCGTTCCTGTTCGGCACCATGGCGACGGCCACGCTGCCGCCGCCGTACCTGCTGCCCGTCGCCGCCCTGTTCTGGCTCCACGACGCGAGCTCGAACCTGGTGGGGACGCTGCGCGACCTGGACGGCGACAGGGAGGGCGGGTACGGGACCGTCCCCGTGCGGCATGGCGTGACGGTGGCGCTGACCTGGGCGGCCGTCCTCTACGCCGCCGTGCTGGCGCTGGCCGCCGCCGTTCCCGCGCTGGTCCCGCAGCCGCGCCCGGCCGGCTGGTACTGGATCCTGCTCGGGATCGCCGCCGCGCTGGGAGCTTCGGCGCTCGTCTCGATCCTGCGGGCGCCGCGCCCGCTGTCCCCGCGGACCGCGCTGCGCGCGCACGAGTTCTTCGTCCTGGAGCGGCTGGTGCTCGCCGCCGCCTTGCTGGCACTCGGAAGGGGAGCCGGCCTGGCCCTGCCGCTGCTGGTCGCGGTCCTCGTCCTGACCTGGCTCACCCAGCGCATCATGCGGGCCCGGTACGAGTTCGCCCAGGTCGCCCCCGGAGGGGAAAAGGAAGGGATGAACGCATGACTGACGTGCGGCGGAGCGTCGAGCTGGCCGTCGATGCCCTGTTCGACCGGCAGCGCGTGAACGGCTCCTGGCAGGACCACCTGCCCTCGGCCCCGATCGCCACGGCCTCGGCCATCGTCGCCCTGCACTTCGCCGACCCCGTCGGCTCCGCATCGCTGATCCGGGCGGGTGCGGCGTGGTTGCGGGCGGCGCAGAGCGACGACGGCGGATGGGGAGACGCCGCGAAGGCGCCGTCCACCTTCAACGTCACCCCGATGGCGACGGGCGCGCTCTCCCTGATCGACCCCGAGGGCTCCGCCGAGCACATCCGGCGGGGGCTGGAGCGCATCGAGGGCTTCGGCGGCATGGAGGCGGTCGCGGACCGGGACATCTGCAAGATCTTCCTCATGTGCCAGCAGTTCCTCAGCCTGGGCGGGCTGTACGACGAGCGGAAGATCATGCGCCTGCCGTTGGAGATCATCTTCCTCCCCCGGATGTTCCGGCAGAAGGTCTCCTTCACCGTTCCCTGGCTGCTGCTGTGGGGCATGATGCAGGCACACACCCGCCCGTGGAACCCGCTGCGCAGAGCCGTCAACCGGGTCTGCGAGCGGCCGATCTTCGCCTACCTCGACGAGCTCGAGCAGTTCGAGGGCGAGGACGGCGGCTACCAGGAGTCGCCGTTCATGGTGGCGCTGGCCTGCCTCGCGCTCGCCAGGGCGGGGCTGCGGCGCGACATCGTCGAGCGCTGCATCGCCTACCTGCACAGGACCGTCCGGCCCGACGGCTCCTGGCCGGTCAACCGGGACCTGGAGCTGTGCGCCACCACGTTCGTCACCCACGGCCTCCAGGACACCGGGTACGCCTCCGACGAGCGGCTCGCCGCCACCCGGGAGTGGATCCGCGACTGCCAGCGCCACACCCGCTTCTCCGCCACGGGGTGCCCGCCCGGAGGCTGGGGATGGTCGTGGCGCTGCGGCTGGCCGAACACCGACGACACCGCGGACGCGCTCATCGCGCTCGCCCGCTTCGGCGACCCGCGTACCGACGGGCAGGTACGCGCGGGCGTGGACTGGCTGGTCGCCATGCAGAGCAGGAACGGCTCGTGGAGCTGCTTCTGCAGGAACAACCCCATCGCCCTGGACGGCGCCTGCTCGGTGATGAGCGCGCACGCGGTGACCGCGCTGCGCGAGTCGGGCGGCCTGACGGCGGCCGACCGGCCGATCGCCAGGGCCCTGGCCTGGTTCCGCCGCAACCAGCGAGAGGACGGTTCGTTCACCACGCCCTGGTACCGCGGCCTGGTCGCCGGGACCGGGAACGTGCTGGACGCACTGGCCGGGCTGGGGCTCGCCGACGACCCGACGGCCCGGCGCTGCCGGGACTGGCTGCTGGCCAACCAGAACCCCGACGGCGGATGGGGCCAGGACGAGTTCGGCGCCTCGACGGCCGAGGACACCGCCTGGGCGCTGCTCGGGCTGCTCGGCTCGGGCCCGGCGAGCGAGCCCGCCGTGCAGGACGGCGTCGCCTGGCTGGTGTCGCACCAGCGCCCGGACGGGCTGTGGCAGCCCACGATCCTCGGCATGTACTTCCTGGACCTGAAGTACTCCTGCGATCTGCTCGCCGCGGGCTACGCATTGCAGGCGCTCGCCCGATACCGGCAGGCCACGGCCCCGCCCGGCCCGGGAAAGGCCGTCCATGCCGGACTATGACGTCCTGATCTGCGGCGCGGGCGCCGGCGGGCTGACCCTGGCCCACTTCCTCGGGCGGCAAGGACACCGGGTCCTGCTGGCCGACAAGCAGTCGAGGCCGCGCAGCGCGCACAAGGGCGAGCTGGTGCAGCCGAGGACGGTGCAGATCCTGGAGGCCGCCGGGCTCGTCGAGCCGCTGGCCGAGCGGGGCGCCAGGACGGTCCGCCGCCTGAGCTGCCACACCCCGCGCGGCGACGAGCTCATCGACCTCGACTTCAGGCTGCTGGACAAGCCCTACGACTACGGCCTGCTGCACTACTACAAGGACTTCAGGGACGTGCTCGGCGGCCGGCTCGGGTCCACCGTCGACTACTGGCAGGGCGCCTCGGTGCGGGAGCTGCGGCGCGACCGGCACGGCCGCGTCGCCGGGGCGTACCTGGGGACCGCCGGCCGCGTCACCGAGGTGGCGGCCACCCTCACCGTGGCCTGCGACGGCCGGGAGTCCCGGTTGCGCAACGCCGCCGGGATCGAGCCGCGGATCCGGCGCTACCCGCACCAGCTCGTCGGCCTCGACCTGCCCGACGCGCCCGAGCTGGGGGAGGACATGGCCATGTACCTCACGCCCGGCGGGCTGCGGGTGCTCTTCCAGATGCCCGGCGGCCGGGCGCGACTCTACGTCCAGATACCGGCCGGCCGCTTCCGCTCCATCGGCCGCCGCCATCTCGGGGCCTGGGCCGACGACCTGCTGCGGGAGGTCCCGGCGCTGCGGCGGGTGGCCGGGCCGCTGCGCGCCGGGCTGGACAGCGTCCAGGTGCTGCCGGCCTGGCGTTTCGTGGCGCCCACGTGGCAGGTGCCGGGGCTGGCGCTGCTCGGCGACGCCGCGCACGGTGTGCACCCCATGGTCGGGCAGGGCATGAACGCCGCCATCGGCGACGCCTGGTGCCTGGCGGGAGAGCTGGAGGCGGTGCGGGACCTCAGCGCCACCGCCGTGGACGAGGCGATCGGCCGGTACGAGGCGGCGCGGCGGCCCGTCCTCGGCTACGTCAGCCGGCTCAGCCACACGCTGGCCCTGCTCTTCACCAGCACCTCCGCCACCGTACGGCTGGCCCGCCCGCTGCTGCTGAGCCGCAACAGCGGCAACGACGTGCTCCGCCGCCGGATCGTCGCGGGCATGGCCGGGTTCACCTCCGACCTGTTCACCGGCTGGGCCATCCGGTCCGCCCTCGGGCTCACGCGCGGGTGATCCAGGCATGCCTGTCGCACTCGTCACCGGAGGGACCTCGGGGATCGGCGCCCAGTTCGCCCGGACGCTGGCCGGGCAGGGATACGACCTCGTCCTGGTCGCACGGGACACCGGCCGCCTCCGTACGAGCGCGGCGGAGCTGGCCGGACGACACGGCGTGACGGCGCACCCGCTGCCCGCCGACCTGTCCACGCCGGCCGGACGCGCGCTCGTCGCGGAGCGGCTCTCGGCCGAGCCGGTCGACATGCTGGTGAACAACGCCGGCCTGGGCGTCGCCGACGGCTTCGACGCGGCCCCGATGGACCTGCTGCAGCACCAGCTCGACGTGAACGTCACCGCCGTGCTTCGCCTTACCCACGCCGCGCTCGGCGGGATGCTCGCCCGCGGGCGCGGGGACGTCGTCAACGTCTCCAGCATGGCCGCCTTCATCCCCGGCTACGAGACGACCTACTCGGCGAGCAAGAGCTGGGTCACTTCGTTCTCCGAAGGGCTGGCGGCCGAGACGCGCGGTCGCGGCGTCCGCGTGATGGCGCTGTGCCCGGGCTGGACGCGCACCGAGCTCCACCAGCGGGCCGGCGTGCGTGCGGCCGGGCCCGCGTTCCTGTGGCTCACGGCCGCACGCGTGGTCGAGGAGGGGCTGGCGGACCTGCGGCGGGGCAAGGTCGTCTCGGTGCCCGGGCGGCGGTACAGAGCGCTCATGACAGTTCTGGATCTCGCGCCGCGAGGCGTCGCACGCGTGCTGGGCAGGCACGTGCGACGCCGGCGCACCTGACGAGGGGAATGGGTGAGATGACGCAGGTGAGCCCGTGGTTCTGGTTCCCCGCCCGCCGGCCGGACGCGCCGCTTCGGCTCGTGTGCGTCCCGTACGCCGGAGGCGGCGCCGGGGCGTTCCGCGCCTGGCCGGCGTCGTTGCCCGGCGTGGAGGTGGCCGTGGTCCGGCTGCCCGGCCGGGAGACCCGCTTCAAGGAGACGCCGCTGCGTGACTTCGACAAGGTGCTCCACGTGCTCGCCGCCGAGCTGGCCGCGCTCCGGGACCGGCCGCTGGCACTGTTCGGGCACAGCCTGGGCGGGCTGCTCGCGTTCGAGCTGGCCCGGACGACGTCCCCCGTCCAGCTCTTCGTCTCCGCCACGCGCGCGCCGCACCTGTTCTCGGCGGAGCCGGTGGAGTCGCTCTCCGACGCGGAGTTCATCGACTACCTGCGTGCCTTCCGGCTGCTGCCCGCGGCGAGCTCCCAGACCGACCTGCTGAGACTGATGCTGCCGGCCATCCGAGCCGACTTCGCGGTGGCCGCGAGCTACGTGCACCGGCCCGGGCCGCCGCTGGCGTGCCCGCTGCACGCCTTCTACGGCGAGGCTGATCCGTCGGTCGCCAGGGCGACGATGGAGCCGTGGCAGGAGCGGACCACCGGGAGGTTCACGCTGGAACCCGTGCCCGGTGGCCACTTCTTCCTGCACGCCGAGGAGCGGCGGATGCTCGCCGGCATCGACGCCAGGCTGCGTGAGCACACCTACTGATAGGCCTGCGCCTGCGCGCTGTACGCCTCGGCGTAGGCGCCGCCGCGTCGCATCAGTTCCTGGTGGCTGCCCGACTCCACGATCTGCCCGCCGGAGACGACGACGATCAGATCCGCCATCCGCACGGTCGAGAGGCGGTGCGAGACGTACAGCGTGATGGCCCCGTTCCTGGCGCCCGCCTGCCTGGCCACCGTCGCGTAGCGGTCGAACAGCTCCGCCTCCGCGTGCGGGTCCAGCCCCGAGGCGGGCTCGTCGAACATGACGAGCAGCGGCGAGTCAGGCATCATCGCGCGGCTGAGCGCCAGGCGCTGCCATTGACCGCCGGAGAGCTCCCTGCCTCCGCTGAAGCTCCCGCCGAGCTCGGTCTCGGCGCCGTCGGGCAACGAGGCGACCAGCTCGGTGGCGCCGCCCTGGTCGAGCGCGGCGGCGAGCGCGGCCTCGTCGTCGATGCGCTCCAGGTTGCCGAGGCCGACGCTCTCCCTCAGCACGAACTCGAAGCGCACGAAGTCCTGGAAGCCCGCCGACAGCCGCGACCGCCACTGCTGGAGGTCGAGCCCGTCCAGCGGCTCGCCGTCCACGGTGATCCGCCCCTGCTGCGGCTCGTAGAACCGGGACAGCAGCTTGACCAGCGTGGACTTCCCGGCGCCGTTGTCACCGACCAGGGCCACGATCGACCCCGCGGGGATGTGCAGGCTCACGTTCTTGAGCACGTCGACGTCGGTGCCGGGGTAGCGGAAGGTGACGTCGTCCAGCGCGATCCCGTCGGTGAGCCGCTCGGGAACCGGCCCGTGGCCGCTGCGGCTCTTCCACTGCTCGGCCATCTCGCGCAGCCACAGGTACTTGTCCGTCGTGGTGGCGAACCCCATCAGCCCCTTGACCGACGTGACCAGCATGCTGACCTGGCTGTTGAGCTGCGCCGCGAGCAGCAGCGTCAGGAAGACGTTGCCCACCGTCGCACGTCCCTCGATCGCCAGCAAGATGACGATCACGACCGCGCCGAGGAAGGCGACGGCGAAGGCCAGCCAGCCGACGACGTTCAGGGCCGAGGCGCGCAGCGCCGCCCGGCGGCGGACGCGGGCCATGTCGCTCCGGATCTCGCGCTCGCGACGGGCGAGTTCCTCGCCGAATCCGAAGACCCGCAGCTCCTTCGCCGAGCCGGGAGAGATGGCCACGTTGAAGATCGCGTCGGCCAGCCGTCCCTTCTCCGCGGTGCTCATGATCGCCGCGAAGGAGGCGCGCTGCGCCCGCGCGGTCATCCAGATGGACGGCACCGCGAACAGCGGCAGCAGGATGAACACCGGATAGATCACGGTGAGGATGGCCGTCGTCACGACGACGCGCAGCACGACGGCCAGGGTGACGAGCGTGTAGTCCACCACGAGGGAGAGCTGCGAGCGGAGCTGCCGCAGCAGCGCGATCTCGTCGGCGTGCGCCGGGCGCTCGTAGTGCTCGAGACCGGGCACGCCGGAGGTGATCTCCATGATCCGCCGGTCGACCAGCAGGTTGGTCTTGTCGGCCAGCGTCGTCCGCTGGCCCAGCGCCACCGACTGGCACAGCCCGTTGACCGCCACGGCGACGGCGAAGATCGCCGCGGCGCGGTAGGCCGCGCCGCTGTCGCCGGCGAGCACGGCGTCGGCCAGCAGCTTGAAGCAGTACAGGGAGCCGACCAGCGCCAGAGTGCCGAGGGCGGTCAGCGCGTACACGGTGACCATCAGCATCCGGTCCGCCTCGTAGCCGAGCCGCATCATGGCGACCATGCCCCTGAGGCGCTCACGCAGTGCGCTCATGACTCCACCTCGCTGGCGTACCGCTCGGCCTGGAGCCGGAACATCTCGGCGTACTCCCCGTCCAGGTCCAGGAGCTCCTCGTGGGTGCCCTGCTCCACTATCCGTCCGTCGTTCATGACCACGATGCGATCGGCACGTCGCACGCTGGAGAAGCGGTGCGAGATGATGATCGTGGTGAGGCCGCGGGTTATCTCCAGGAACCGCTCGTAGAGCTCCGCCTCACCCCGCGCGTCGAGGTTCGCGGCCGGCTCGTCGAGCACGAGGATGTTGGCGCCCCGCTCCACGGCGTGGAACGCCCTGGCGAGCGCGATGCGCTGCCATTGACCTCCGGACAGGTCCTGACCTCCGGTGAACGCACGGGAGAGCGGCGTGTCGAGGCCGGCGGGCAGCGCCGCGATGATGTCCTCGGCGCCGGCCCGCGAGACGGCCCTGGACACGGCTTCGTCGTCCGTCTCCTTGCCCAGGTCGCCCAGTGCGATGTTGTCCCTGGCCGGCAGCGGGTAGCGGACGAAGTCCTGGAAGATCGCCGAGATGCTGCGGCGCCACTGCCCGGCGGGAACCTCCGCGAGGTCCTCGCCGCCGATGGTGATCCGGCCCTCGGTCGGCGCGTAGAGGCGAGTGAGGAGCTTGATCAGGGTGGTCTTGCCGGCCCCGTTGACACCGACGATCGCCAGCGAGCGACCGGTCTCGATCTCCAGGTCCAGCCCGTCGAACACCTGTTTCTCCGAGCCGGGATAGCGGAAGCCGACGCCGTCGAAGCGGATCGTGCGGGCCGTGAGCGGCTCGTCCTCGCCGCCGCTCTGCCGGGGCGCGTCAGCGGAGAGCCTGCGTTCGAGCTCGTCGAGCGCGGGCAGGCAGGCGGTGCCGTACTCCACGCTCAGGAGGTCCGGGCTGGGAGTGGCGAGCTCGTTCACCGCCAGAAGTGCCATGAGCAGGATGATGGCCGCGCCGAAACCGAGCGAGCCCTCGATCAGCGAACGGGCGATCACCACCATGGCGATCAGGTTCGCGGCCAGCAGCAGCAGGTTCGTCCAGACCGCTGAGCGGGCGTCCTTGCGGCGCGTCGCCCAGACCGGCGTGATGGCCGTACGCCATTCGGAGGTCATCCGTGCAACGAGCCAGTCGAGCAGGCCGAAGACCCGGACCTCCTTCCCCGCCTCGGGCAGCATCAGCAGATCGCTCAGGTAGGCCGCACGCCGCAGGATCTGATCGCGCTCGGCCATGACCTGCACGCTGCGGACGTACTCCGCCCGGTTCCCCCTGGCGGCCAGCGCGCACGCCACGATCACCACGATCGGCAGCCACCAGTTGAGAGTGAAGAACAGCAGCCCCGCGCCGACGGCGGCGGCGGCGCTGCTCCAGATCTTCACCAGCCCGCTGGCCGCGGTCCCGGCCGTGAAGCCGCTGACGGCGCCGCGGGCCGTGGTGATGAGGCCGGCGACTTTTTCGTCCTCGAAGTGAGCGATGCCGGCGGGCTTGTCCACGATGAACATCAGCCGCCGGCGTACCGCGTCGTTGGCGCGGTCGGAGACGAGTTGCGCGGTCGCTTCTCTGGCGACCTCCGTCAGATATTGGCCGACGTAGAGAAGACCGAGAGCGACCAGCGCCCAGAGCAGCTCACGGCCCGCCGCACTGCCGAAACCACCGCCGACCGTCGAGGGAACGCGTTCGAGCGCCAGCCCCACGACAATGATGACGCTCATCGGCAACGCCGCGCTGAGCAGTATCAGCGCGGCGCACCCTAAAGCGAGGCCAGGGCTCAGCCGAAGCATGAGACGTACCAGCCGCCAGCGCGGCGCCACAGCGGGGAAGAATCGCAGCAGCGTATCGCGTGCCGCAAAAGTCACGACGACTCCTTCCGAGGTAATCAGGGGGATGTCGAGAGAATACTGAGTCCGGGTTCGGCAGTCTACGGCACCAATGAGTGGCCGGCGCAGGTGTTCTGAATTTCTCACGAGGAATGCTACGGCTCCCTCGTGCCCCCATATTCGCAGGTCACAGTGGCGATCTCGCAAAACGGCGTGCTCCGTGAGCTCAGCTGTATTTCGTCGTGGCGGCGCCAGGAAAACTCGTCGGAAAGCGGCTCTTCGTGATTTAGGCGGATGGCGCGGTTCCGGCTTCCGCCGGTGGTTGCGCACCGTGAGCAGCGGCGCCTGTGGTCGGGCCGGCTGCTGCTCAGCCCTGGCCGGCAGGCCCTGCTGGTGCCGGTCCACCTGCGCAAGGGCGAGACGATCATCGAACTGGGAGCCGGTCTCGGCGTGTCCGCGGCGACCGCGTGGCGGTGTGTCCTCCGGCAAGCGCCGCGTAGACGGGATGAACGTCCGGGGCATCGCCTCGCCGGACGGTCCGGTCGTGCGGACGTCGGGAGCGCCGTCCGCATCCGGGGCGTCCCACGCGTGCCGGAACGGGCCGGGAGCCCACCCTGGCCGGCAAGGCGTGTCAAGGAGGCGAGGGTGGTGAGGCCGTCGCCGTACTTCAGAAGCGCCGTGCTGCCCAGGCCGCCTGAATCCAGGGCTGCTTCTCAAGTACGCCAGTTCTCGCGCAGCTCGGCGCTCTCCCGCCTGCCCTGGCCTGGCCCAGATTCCGTCGGGCCCGCCGGACCCGCGCCCTGATCCGGCCCGCTCCGACCTCCTCGGGGGTATTACGGACAGCCGCGGAGCCGCCCCCGCGCCCCGGTGGGCCGGAGAATCGAGGTCGGCAGTCTAATCGACACCTACATGACATCATCGATCACATATCGCAGTGGATCGGTTTCCGTCTGCTGCGTCGGCGGAACCGCTCTCTGCAACACAACTAAAGCGTCCACCATATCGGCTATTTAACATCCAGGACATTGACAGGCCCGATATGGCGATCTACTCTGCCTAGCAGTATTTCGAACTGTGCCCTGGTGCGGACCTCGGTGGAACGTGGTGAAGCGATGCCTTCAAGGTCTGCAGGCTACTCGTCCGGGGTGACATTAGGCTGAGCAGGCGGCGTGTGTCCGGGGTGGGGCTGTCGACGCTGATCCGGGGCATGCGATTCAACTCGTAGGCTGGTGCGGTGTAGCGAATGAGTGAGTCCTCCAGGTGAATGACCGGAAAACTGATGACATCGTCCTGCACGGAGCGCTTTGCGTTCAACGTGGAATTCTCATGTTCACCGGATATGTGCCGGCCAGCATAATAGCCGGCCAGGTCCGCGTCGACACGCACGATCCGGTTTCCGGCACGGGATATCAGCGGTCCGTGGCCAGGTTTCGTATCGCGAAGGTGGCCGAGTACTATCTGCGCGGCGGTACGATGCCCAACCCGCTCATGCTCAACATACGAGACTGCGATCTCCCGCCGGTGCGTATCGTGCCGGCCGGCGGCCAGCGGGCCGCCTACGAGGAGGCCTGCAGGAACCGGGGGAACTGGTCGGGCCCCGCCACGCTGGAGCTCAGCTCCGAGGTGCCGCTCTGGGTGTACGACGGCCAGCACCGCCGGGCCGCCCTCACCCAGTTGCTCACCGCGATGCCCGACGAGTTCGCCTCGTTCCCCGTCCCGGTGGCGATAACCCTGGGCCTCAGCTGGAAGGCCGAGGCGCGCGAATTCTACGAGCTCAATACCAATGCGGTCAGCGTCCAGACCGATCTGGCGTGGACGCTGCTCGCCGCGCTCGCGGCCGAGGACACCGAACTCCGCGGAGCTCTCGCGGAGAAAGGAAAGGACTGGCTCATTCGCGGCGACCAGGCCGTGGCGGAACTGGAGAAACTCGACGGCCCCTGGCAGGGAAGGTTCCGTCCGGTCAACCGCAGGAAAAGGAAAGGCGACGGCCGGATTGTCGGGCGGTCGCAGTTCGTCCGGTCGTTGCGGCCGGTGCTGGAGTTCCCGCTCCTGCGCGGCGCCGATCCGTCGGAAATGGCATTGCTGGTGAACTCCCATTGGTGTGGAATTGCGGAGGTCCTGCCGGAGGCCTTCAACGGCGATCCCGACGAATATGTCATCCAGAAAGGGGTCGGAATAAACGCGATCCATGCCCTGCTGCCACAAGTCATCGAGGTGATCCGCAGCCGCGACGGCAAACTGGGCGACGTACAGGAACATGCCGAAGTGATGGAGTGGCTGCGGAATCTTTCCGGATACGCGGTGATCGACTCTCTCCAGGTGCGGGTCGCCGGCGTCGAATTCTGGAAGGTCGGATCCGCGGCGTCGTCCTTCAGCGGCAACGGCGGCCTGCGCCGGTTGGTGTCGCTCCTCCGGTCGGCGCTCCCGACCCCTGAACAGCAGGGCATCATTCGCTGAGCCCACTCCTGGGTGATCTCGCGGGAGCCGGTTGAGGCATGGCCTCCCGGCTCCGGTGGCGTCCGTCTCCACGGCGGATCCAGGTATTCGGTCACGAATTCACACGATGAACCGGGGCGGGCTCCGGCGTGCCGCGAAAACAGGCGGGACGTGCATCGTGCAGCGACCGGCCGGGCGCGCCCAATTTTCCCGGGTCTTTTTTCAGACGGACTTCTGTTCGGCCCGGCGGCCGAATTTTTGCGGGGCTTTCCGGCGGAAAACACGACTATGGACAGCCGCGCATAGGGGCGTCTACTCTGCCAATGCACAGCGGTGCGGGACCGACTGGAGAGGGCGTGCGGACCTGTCATGAGGAAAGACGATCCACGGGTTCATTTCAGCCGCTCCGAATTCGGGCCGAGCCGTGAGCTCGTCGCCATTCGCGACACGGACGGAATCTCGGCGGTAAATATTCCGGGGATCGAGCCCATGTGGTTCGTGACCCGTTTCACGGACGTCCGCGAAGTGCTGGGCGACCACAAACGTTTCCGCATCGTGAGCGGTGAAGAACTAGGACAGGCAGGGCCGTCCCTCGACGAGGAACAGCGACGGATCCTGCGGGCCGGCAACCTTCTCGCGTTCGACCCGCCAGAGCACACGCGCCTGCGCAGGGTGGTGGGGCCGGCGTTCACGGCCGGGCGGATCAAGGGCATGGAGCCCCGGATACGCCGGATCGTGGACGAGCAACTGGACGCGATGGCGCGCAGCGGCCCACCGGTCGACCTCGTCCGGTCCTTCGCCACGTCGGTCCCGGCATTGGTGATCTGCGAGATTCTTGGCGTACCGGTGACGGATCGCACGTTCCTGCAGGAACAGGTGGACAGGATGCTGGACATCGCGGTCGCGCCGGCCGAACGCATGGCGGCCGAGCAGGCGATCCGCGCGTACATGTTCGACTGTGTGGACCGGATGAGCCAGGCTCCCGGTGACGGTCTGCTCCCGGCCCTGATCCGGCAGCAGAACGGCGAGCGGCTGTCGAGGGAGGAGTTGGCGGGTCTCGGTCACCTGCTGATGGTCGCGGGCAACGAGAGCACGGCGAGCATGCTGGCCCTCGGCACACTCGCCCTGATGCGGCACCGGGACGAGCTCGAGCTTCTCCAGGAGCAGCCACGCTTCACGGAGGCCGCGGTGGAGGAGCTGCTCCGCTGGCTCACCGTCGTGCACATCACGGCACCGCGCCGGACCACCGAGGACGTGGAGATCGCCGGACAGCACATCCCGAGCGGGAGCCTGGTGATGTGCTCGCTGCCTGCGGCCAACCGCGACAAGGCGCTGATCGACGATCCCGACCGGCTCGACCTCTCGCGCGGCGAAGCGGGCCACATCGCTTTCGGCCACGGAATTCATCACTGCCTCGGAGCGCCGCTGGCCCGGCTGGAGCTCAGGGTGGCGCTGCCGAGGCTGCTGCAGCGTTTTCCCGGCCTGCGCGCCACGGACGACGAGGCACGTTTCCGCACGACGAATATTGTCTATGGGCTGACTTCTCTGGAGGTCACCTGGTGAGGAAGTCGAGGTAGGCATGCCGCTGCCGCTTTCACTCTCGCAGGAGGAACTGGCCCCGATCGGTCCAGTGACCATGATGACCGCCTACGAACTCGCCGGCGGAATCGACACCGAACGGCTCGCGGACGCGCTCGACCTTGTGATCTCCCGGCACGAGCCGCTCAGGATGCGGTTGCTCAAGCAGGACGACGGATCGCTGCGGCAGGAGTTCCGGGACACCGGGCAGCCGGCCCGGCCGGAGGTGCACGTGGTCGAGTCGATCGACACGGCGCTGGCCGACTTCCAGTTGCAGCACCCTGACATCTACAAGGACGGGCCGGTTCGCAGCGCGTTCTTCCGTGACGAGGAGGCGGGCAGGACGGCCTTCGCGCTCCACATCGATCACATGGCCATCGACGGGTGGGGTCTCGAACTGCTCATAAGCGAGCTCACCCAGGCCTATGCCGCCCTGTGCTCGGGTGTGCAGCCGGAGCTGCCCGGCCTGAGGATCTCGTTCACCGACCACGTCGGGCTGGAGTGCGAGGCCGGTGAGACGGTCACCGACGCGCAGGTCCGCTACTGGTCGGACCTGCTGCTCGACAGCTCACCGTACGAGCTGCCCACCGAGCTGGCCAGAACCGGCGCGAAAGAGGCGGTCGCGGCCACCATCGCCAGGGCGGTGAGCGCCGAGACCACCACCCGGCTGCTCGAGCTGAGCAGGAAGCTCCGGGTCCCGATGCCCGCACTGGCGATCGCGTCGATCGGCGTCACGGCGATGGCCAGATCCGGCGTCACGGACATGCTGGTCAAGAACGTGCACCTGGGGCGTGACGTGCCGGGCTCCATGAGACTGGTCGGCTGCTTCACCCGGACCTCCTTCGTGAAGCTCGGCCTGGACCGGGACCTCCCGGTGGAGCGGCTGATCAGGAACGCGGCGCGGGGCTGGCTGGACAGCGTGACGTATTCCGCCGCGCCGTTCACCCTGGGGCGGCTGTTCAGGCACCTGCTCGGCACGGGTGCGATGGACTTCGAGACGATGATGCGGCTGGCCAGAGCGCTCACGGTGAACTACTTCGCGTCCCCGGAGAGACCGTCGCGGGACGACCCGGTCCTCGGCACGCGCATACCCGTCCCGACGCAGTCGGCGTACAGCGTCGGGAACGACGTCATGCCGCTGCTGATCGAGGTCAGAGTGGGCGAGCAGGTGAACATCGGCTCCATCTGCAACCCTGAGCGCTACCAGAAGGACGGCGTGGCCACGTTCCTGGACGGGGTCACCGCCGGGCTGGCGGCCATCGCGGCATCGGATCCGAGCGGCTCCACCGGCACGGTGGCCGACGCGATCGCGTCGTCGGGCGGGGAAGGCTGAGCATGCGCATCGGCCTCTATCTCGCGAGCCTTCCCTGGCCGGCGGAGCCGGAGGGCTGCCGGTCCATGCTCGACGATCTGCTCCAGGCGGCCGAGGGAGCGGATTTCCATAGCATCTGGACGCCGGATCACTTCTTCAACGTGCCCCTCTTCGGCGGGGCGGGTGCGCCCATGCCCGAGGCGTACACGACCCTGTCGTGGATCGCCGGACGCACCAGGGACGTGCAGCTGGGAACCCTGGTGACGGCGGCTCCCTACCGGCACCCCGCCTTGATGGCGAAGCTCGCGACGACGCTGGACGTCCTGTCCGGTGGGCGTGCCTGGCTCGGCGTGGGCGCGGGCTGGTACGAGGAGGAGACCCAGGCGCTGGGCCTGCGGTTCCCGTCGGCGCGTGACCGGCTGGGCGAGCTGACGGAGGCGGTGCAGATCGCCCGCCAGATGTTCGACGGTGATTCGACGCCGTTCCGCGGCACGTATTTCACGCTGGAGCGGCCGTTGAACGTGCCTCCCCCGACCGGGCGGATACCGATTCTCATCGGCGGTGAGGGCGAGCGCAGGACACTGCGCATCGTGGCGGAGAACGCCGATGCCTGTAATTTCTACGACCTTTATGATCTGGCCGGGCTGGAGCGGAAACTGGCGGTCCTGCGCCGGCACTGCGAGGCGGTGGGCAGGCCGTACGACGACATCGTGCGGACCACCGTGGGGCTGGTGAGCGGCGACGACGTCCCGCTGCACGTGGAGCGGCTGGGCCGCATGGCCGAGGCGGGCGTCGACCTGGCGATCCTCTGCGCACCGAATCCGGCGGACGAAAAAGAGTACGACATGCTGGCCGAGGTGGCCAGGCAGGTACGGGGCGAGGGCCGTGCGGAGCCCCCCCTGCTGCAGAACGCGGCACGCCGCCGGGAAATCGTCCAGTAAAAGGCGCGGCGAAGACCGCGTGTCCGAGCTGCGGAGCATTTGGAGACGGGGAAATACCATGGCGAATCCGGATCTCTTCACTGTGGTGAAGAACGACGAGGATCAGTATTCGATCTGGTGGGCGGAGCAGGACCCGCCGGCCGGCTGGGCCCTTTGCGGCAAGTCCGGCACCAAGGAGGACTGCCTGAGCTACATCGACGAGGTGTGGACCGACATGAGACCTCGCAGCCTGCGCTTGGCCATGCGCTCGGGCGAGGCTGGCTGATCACGGCATGAGAGACGAGGCCACAGACCGATCGCCCCTGGACCGGAACGGCGTTCAGGCACCCGTCCTGCAGCTCACCCTGCACGAGCTCATCGACGCTCAGACCGCCCGCGTGCCCGGGGCCGTGGCGCTGGCCGAGGGACGCCGGCAGGTGACGTACGCGGAGCTCGCCGCGCGGACCGACCGGCTGGCCGCCCGGCTGCGGGGCCGGGGGGTCGGCCCGGAGACGGTTGTGGGGGTGTGCGGCCCCAGGAGCGCGTCGCTGATCGTCGCCCTGCTGGGCGTCATGAAGGCGGGGGGCGCCTTCCTGCCGATGGATCCGAACCTGCCCGCGGACCACGCCGCCTTCAGGCTGGCGGACGCCGGCTGCCGGCTGATCGTGGCGACCGGTGACGTCGACGGATTCGGTCAGGCCGGGACGGAGGTCGTGCGGCTGGACCGCGTCGAGCAGGAGCTCGCCGCCGAGCCCGGCGATGCCCTTCCGCGTGCCGCCGTCCGGGACAACCTCGCGTGCGTGATCTACACCTCCGACACCACGGGCCGTCCCAAGGGCGTCGAGGTGACACACGGCCAGCTCGTGAACTACTTCTCCTGGCTCGCCGATCGGGTCGACCTCACAGGCGGCCGCGGCGTGCCGCTGCACTCGACCATCGACTCCAGCGGGACGGTCCCGGCCCTGTTCGCCCCGCTCGTCGCCGGGAACACGCTCAGGCTCGTGCCGGACGGCGGAGAAGCGGACGGGCTCGCACGCTTCCTCGACGACGAGCGCGACCTGAGCCTCCTCACGATCACGCCGGCGAAGCTCGACGCGATCACCCACCGGCTCACGGGCGGAATCCCGGACGACGCGGCGCGCGTGGTCGTGCTCGCCGATGAGGATCCCGGCTGGCCGGACGAGGTGCCGCGGTGGCGCAACGCCGTGATCCTCACCCAGTACGGGCCGACGGAGGCCATGGGCTGCTGCGCCCACGCGGTCCTCGGCCCGCCCCCGGACGGAACGCCCGTCCCCATCGGCGTGCCGATCCGCAACGCCGACGTCCACGTCCTCGACGAAGCCATGAGGCCGGTCGCACCGGGCGCGGTGGGCGAGCTGTACGTCGGCGGGCCGGTCATCGCCCGCGGCTACCGGGGGCGGCCGGGCCTGACCGCGGCGGCGTTCGTGCCGCACCCTTTCCGGGCCGGGGCGCGTCTCTACCGCACCGGTGATCTCGTACGGCAGCGGTCGAGCGGTGATCTGGAGTTCATGGGCCGGGTCGACGACCAGGTGAAGATCCGCGGGTTCCGCATCGAACCCGGCGAGATCCAGGCCGTGGTCCAGGAGTGCCCCGGGGTGCGTCAGGCCGTGGTGGATGTGCGCGCGGACGCGTCCGGCGGCCGGCGGGTCGTGGCCTACCTGGTGCCCGACGCGGCGGAGGACGACGATCTGGCCGCCTCTCAAGTCGGCCAGTGGCAGAAATTCTTCGACGACACCGCCACGTGGGTCGCGGACGACGAGCGGTTCAACCTCGCGGGCCGGACCAGCAGCTTCGACGGACTGCCCCTCTCCGACGACCAGATGCGCGCCTGGGTGGACGCCACTGTGGCCAGGATCGGGCGGCTGGCCCCCTCGCGCGTCCTGGAGATCGGCTGCGGCACGGGCCTGCTGACCTGGCGCATCGCTCCTGGATGCGAGCGTTACGTGGGAACGGACCTGTCGCCCGCCACGGTTGCCGGACTCGGCACCGCGCTCGAGAAGGCAGGCGTCGACAATGTCACGCTGTTCGCCTGCGACGGCCTCCGGACGGCCCAGGTCGCGGGCACCGGCTTCGACACCGTGATCATCAACTCGGTCATCCAGTACTTCCCCGGTCAGGACTACCTGGAGCAGGTGCTGAACGACGCGATAGCCGTGATGGCCGGATCGGGCACGGTGTTCGTCGGCGACGTACGCAGCCTGCCGCTGCTCGGGGCGCACCACCTCGCCGTCGCCCTGGCCCGCTCCTCGGACAGCTCGCCCTTGCGGCACCTCGAAGGCCCGGTACGCCGTTCGCTCGGCGAAGAGCGCGAGCTGGCCGTCGCCCCGGCCTACTTCGCCGACTTCGCGCGGCGTCACGGCCGCGTCTCCCACTGCGAGGTCCTGCCCAAGCGCGGGCGCATGGACGACGAGCTCACCCGCTTCCGCTATGACGTCATCCTCCACGTGGGAGAAACCCAGACCTGTGAGATCGGCACCTGGCTCGACTGGAACGCGGACCGGTTGTCGCCGCAGTCGGCCCGCGAGCTGCTGGAGAGCCACCCGGCCGGGGTCGGCATCAAGTCCGTCCCCAACGCCCGCGTCAACCGGCCGGCTCACGCCTTCCAGCTGCTCCTGGACGGAGCCGCCGGCCCGCTCACGGCCGACGACCTGGAGCGTCGCGTGCAGAAGGGGGTCGACCCCGAGGACATCTGGGCCTTGGAGGCGGAGCTGCCCTGCTCAGTGCACCTCAGCTGGTCGCGCGGAGCAGCCACGGGCGACTTCGACGTGGCCCTCGTCCCCTCGGCGGAGGCGGGCTCCGTCGTCTTCCCGCAGGACGACCTCCTGCGACACCGCCCCCTCACCAACGACCCCCTGGCCGCTCGGCGCGTGCGAGCCAGGGCTCAGGACCTCACGGCCGCGGCTCGGACCTACGCACGTGAACGGCTGCCCGAGCCCATGGTGCCGTCGGCGTTCGTGGTGGTGGGCGAGGTGCCGCTGACGGCCAACGGCAAGGTGGACTGGCGGGCATTGCCGGAGCCGAGGTCGGCGTTGCCGCAGCTGGCTCCGGTGCCGCGTGGCGGCGGGGAGCTGGTGTCGTCGTTCGCGCAGCAGCGGTTGTGGTTCCTGGATCGGTTGGTGCCGGGTAATCCGTTCTACAACGTGTCGCTGGCGTTGCGGCTGGAGGGTGCGTTGGATGTGGTGGCGCTGGAGGGGGCGCTGCGGTGGGTGGTCGGGCGGCATGAGGTGTTGCGGTCGGTGTTC
>NZ_JBFAOM010000054.1:0-58844 GCF_040675235.1 Nonomuraea sp. NPDC049637 | reverse complement strand
GGGATCGCCGACGGCTCGATGCGGCCGTCCTCCGACGTGCGGGCGCTGGCGGTGCTGACCGTGCTCAACAGCGTGGCCACGCTGACCATGCCGCCGTCCCTGGCGCGCGCGCTGGGCCACGAGCAGTTCGGCCCCGACGTGCTGCGCCGCCTCGCGCTGCCCACGCTGGAGCTCTACACCCACGGGCTGTTCACCGACGACGCCGCCCTCAAGGCCGCCCGGGCCGCCCTCGACGACTCACCACAGGAAGAGGACTGACACGATGACCATCCCCCTCCCCGGCCTCACGCCGCTGGAGAACACGCTCTGGCTCACCCTGGCCGGCAAGGCGCTCGACTACCGGGCCGAGCACCCGATCCTGCGCGACCGGACGGCCTACGACCTGGCCGCGAGACTCGCCCTGGACGCCGCCCGGTTCCAGCTCTCGGCCAGCCCCGTCGTGGGCATCGCCCACCGCTCCCTGGTCATGGACGACATCGTGCGGCGGTTCGTCGCCCGCCGTCCCGACGCGGTCGGGCTCGACCTCGGCGCCGGGCAGCACGCACTCGAGCGCGTGCTCGCGAGGCCGCGACGGCCGTGTGGCGCGCCTGACCGCGCCCGCCGGGGTCACAGTCCCGACGGCCGCCATCGGCCGGCTCACCGCTCTGGAGGAACTCGACATCTCCTATCTGTCCGTCTCCGTAGAGTCGGAGTCGGGGTCGGAGTGGAACCTGCCGGAGGTGACGCGGTTCGTCCTGCCGGACGCCTTCGGCGACCTGGTCGCGCTGCGCAAGCTGGTCGCCGACGGGACCGACGTCGTGTTCCCCGACTCCGCGCACGGGCTGGCCGCCGTCGAGGAGGTGTCCATGACCGGCGGGAGTCATTACTTCCTGCGGACCTTCCCCGAGGCCGTCACCACCTTCCCGAACCTGCGCCGGCTCGACCTGAGCGGCAACTACTTCGACACCGTCCCCGACAGCCTGCTGCGGTTGACCCGCCTCGAAGAGCTCGACCTCGGCGACAGCCTCGGTCTGCTGCGCGACCCGCTGCCCGACCTCGGCCGCCTGCCCGCGCTGCGGGTCCTCGGCTTCGGCGGAGAAAGCCGCCGCACTGGCACGCCCCTGCCGTCGCATGATTTCCTGCGGGAGCTGTTCGCCATGGAGCTGCCCGGACTGGAGGAGCTCCGGATCAGCCGGTGGCAGCGGAACACCAAGCGCCTGAAGCTCAAGCCCGAGCACTTCACCGGGATCGGGACGTTTCGTCGGCTGCGGATCGTCGACCTGAGGTTCAATCAGCTCAACGACCTGCCGGCGGATTTCGACACGCTCCCCGATCTGGCGGTGGCCAACTTGTACGGCAACCTGTTCCCAGGGGCGGTCCGCGACCGGATCACCGCCGCACACCCGACCGCCCAGATCGACTTCGAGTAGGCGTTCGAGGCCGGCGTGGCCGGCATGACAGCGGAACCGGTCGCCGGGGATCACAGCCACTCACCCGTCGCCGCGATCTGTTCGGTGGCCAAGTAGACGTCTCCGCCCGGCCGTCTGGTCGCGGCCACGGGCACAAGCTGTGGACCGTCGCCGCGCCGCCCGCACGCCCCCACGCTGCCGGCGCCGGAACAGTGAGTACACCGTCTGCCATGGACCGTACTCCTCGGGCAGGTCACGCCAGGGCACACCGGTCCGCACGCGATGCCGGACCCCGTCGATCAGCCTGCGCTGGAGCGACGCCGGTCGGCCCGTTGCCGCCACCGGCAACAACGGCTCCAGCACCGCCCACTGCGCATCACTCAAGTCCCCACGCGCCACACCGAGATCATCCCGGTGCAGTGCGATCAACGCGACAGGGTTCTCAAACCCGCCCTAGGAACGCCAGCCGGGCAAGCGGTCGGTCTCGCAGCCGGCGTCCTCGATGGCCGCCACGATGAAGCTCTCCTCGACCGGGCCCTCGGTGAGCACGCTCACCCGGCCGGCCGCCAGGTTCACGTCCACGCCCACCACCCCCGGGATCAGGGCCAGCTCCCGCTTCACCGCCTCCACGCAGGTGGCGCAGCTCCCGGTGTTCAGGTCGGGGATGCCGTAGGTGACGAGGCTGTGGACAAGGGTGATCATTTAGTCCTCCGGAAGTGCCGTACAGGGGTTGGGTATGGGGTCCGTTTCACCACGCCGTACCCTTTTCTGAGCTTGCCGCACGGCGAGCGGCGACGACAGCGAAAACGACTTCCCCTTCCCGCCATGGCGGGAAGCGGACAGGAGAGGCACGTGAGCGACGAGGCCACCGCCAGGCGGGTGTACACGCGCATGCGCCGGCATCGGGAGTCGTTCGGCGCGGCCGCCGCCGGCCTCGGGCTGCGCGGCGCCGAGGTCGACCGGGCACGCGACCGGCTGACCCGGCTCGGCCTGCTCAACCCCGGCGCCGAGATCGCCGTCGACGCGATGGCGGCGCTCAGCCGCATGCTGCTCGGCGGCGAGGAGCTGCTCGGGATGCTCGCCGAGCAGCGGGCGGCCTCCAGGGAGCTCACCGAGCACTACCTGCGCCTGGACGGCGACCCCCAGGACGCCCGCGTCGAGTTCTTCCCCCGCTCCAACGTGGAGGCCCTGCGCGTGAAGCTGCGGGCGGCGACGGAACGGGCCCGCGAGGAGATCATGGGCATGCACATGCCGCACGCCTGGGAGCCCGAACGGCTGCGGGACTCCCGCGCCGAGGACGTCGGCGCCGTGGCCCGCGGCGTGCGGGTGCGCATCATGCACGCCCAGAGCCAGCTGGCCCAGCCGGCGGTGCGCGAGCACGTCCAGGGCATGCTGGAGGGCGGGGTCGAGGTGCGCACCATGCCGTTCGTCCCGGTACGGCTGATCATGCTGGACCGCGAGCTGGCCGTGGTCGAGGTGATGCCCGGCGACCTCATGGCGGGCGCGATGCTCATCGAGGGCCGCGGGCTGGTCGCCTCCTACGCCGCCCTGTTCGACTACTGCTGGATGACCGCCTCGGAACCGGGCGACGTCCCCAGGGCGGCCGACGGCGAAGAGCTCAACGAGCAGCAGCGCGCGGTGCTGCGCCTGCTGGCCACCGGTGCCAAGGACGACGCCATCGCCCGCGCCCTGGGCGTCTCGAACCGCACGGTGACCAGGGTCGTGGCCGAGCTGACCGCCCAGCTCGGCGCCGACAGCCGCTTCCAGGCAGGCGTCCGCGCCGCCAAGCTCGGCTGGATCTGAGCCGGGGAGACACCCGCCCGACCCGGAGGTGACGGGCTCGGCACGCCGGTGACATTGGTCAATGTGATCACGCTGATCCCATTGATCACTTGGCCACCGGCGTGCCGGGACCCGGCCTGTACACTGCCGCTGTTCCTGGTTTTCGTGGCGTCCGGCCGGGGCGGCCGTGCGGCACCGTTCTCCTGGGGGGCGCGCCTGCGCCGCCTGCGTGTACACCCGATTCACGGATGGCATGGGGCAGGTGGGATGACGACGGTCGGAGAACCGGATCGGATCGTGCCCGAACAGGAGCGCCCGTGGCCGCGCGGCGCGGCGCGGCACTACCGTCGCGACCCGCTGGGGTTCGTGGAGCGGGCGGCGGACGCGCGCGGGCCGGTGTTCCGCCTGCCCGACGACGGGTCGCTGTGCGTGGCCGACCCCGCGCAGGCCCTGCGGATCCTGCACGACGAGGCGGGCGACTACGACGAGGTGTCCGGGTTCTTCCACGTCGGCGGCGGGCTGCTCGGGCCGCGGGCGACGCAGGTGGCGATCGGCCGGGCGGCCCGCACGACGTTGCGCGCCCACGTGGCCGCCCGTCGCGAACGGCTGCCCGCGGTCGTGGCGGAGCTCGGCGAGGTCAGCGAGTGGCCGTCGGCCGGGCGGGCCGCCGTGCACCGGTTCCTGGCCGACGCCCTGCTGCGGCCGGACAGCCCGCCCGCTCTGCGGGAGCTGATGGCGCACGTCGTGCGGCGCGAGGTGCTGATCCGTCCCGCCGGCCGGCTCGCGCGCTTGTCGCGGCGCGCCCTGTGGGCCCGCGTCGTGCGGACGGTCGCCGCCGAGGCGCGCGCCCGGCGGAGCGAGCAGGCGGGCGCGGCGCGGCCCGGCGACCTGCTGGACGCCGTCCTGGGCGCCACCCCGCCCGAGACGCCCGCCGAGCACGTGGCGCAGGTGTACCTGCTGCTCTTCCGCACCTCGATCGCGCCGGTGGGCCACGCGGTGGCCTGGGCGCTGCTGTCGGCGGCGGCCCACGGCGTCGACCTGGCCGCCGTGCCGCCCGAGTCGGCCGTACGCGAGTCGCTGCGGCTGTGGCCGGTGGCCTGGCTGCTCGGCCGCCCGGTGCGCAGGGCCCACCAGGTCGGCGGCGTGCCGCTGGAGCCGGGCGACAGCGTGTCCGTCTGCCCCTACCTGCTCCACCGCGACGAGCGGCACTGGCCGCGGGCCTCCACGTTCCGGCCCGGCCGCTGGGACGGCCCCGAGCCCCGCGGCCCCTACCTGCCCTTCGGCGGCGGCCCGTTCACCTGCGCGGGAGCGGGCGTCGCCCAGGCGCTGGCCACCGACCTGCTGGCCGCCCTGACCGACCACGCCCGCCTGGAGGTGCGCGGCGGCACCGGGCGGCCGCACGTCGAGGGCATCATCACGCCCCCGCCCTTCCGGTTGCGCCGCACGGCACGCCAGACCTGACCACCAGCGGTTCGTCGAGGAAGGAGGTGATCCCCCATGAGGAAGCTGCTGCGCCGCGTCACCGGCCGCCGGGTCAACCGGCAGGCCTGGTACATCTGGTAACCGAGTCCGAGCGGCCGCGCCGGGCCGAGGGCCCGGCGCGGTCACCCGGCCCGCCGGCCGTTCAGGAGGCACGCATGTCGCATGTCGAGGAGACCCTGGCGGCCTACGAAGGCGTCGCCGCCCGCTACGACGAGCTGAACGCGCAGATGGACACCGAGGCGCTGGTGGACCGCTTCACCGAGGCGGTGGAACGGCACGGCGACGGGGGGCGGCGGCTGCTGGACGCCGGTTGCGGCACCGGCCGCAGCAGCACGGCGTTCAAGAAGCGGGGGTTCGAGGTGACCGGCTACGACCTGTCCCCGGCGATGGCGGCGACCGCGCGGCGGCGACCGGGCGCCGACGGCATCCCGTTCCTGGTCGGATCACTCCTGAGCCCTCCGCCCGAACTGTCCGGCTTCGACGTGGTCGCCTGCGTGGACGTGCCCCTGACGTACCTGACGAGCGCCGGCCAGTTGCGGCAGGCGCTGGCCGCGGCGCGTGACCGGCTCACCCCGGGCGGGCTGGTGGTCTTCGACCTCAACACCATCGGCTACTACCGGCGCACGTTCGGGGTCCCGGTGGTCGCCGACCGCGGTGACCGGTACGTGGCCTGGTTCGCGCACTCGCCGCGGATCGAGGCCGACGAGATGGTGATCACCCAGTTCGACCTGTTCGAACGGGCCGGCGCGGGCTGGGAGCGGCTGTCGATGCGGCACGTGCAGCGCCACCACTCCGACCGTACGGTGCGCCGGGCCGCCGAGCTGGCCGGGCTGCGCGTGGTGGCCGCCCACGGGCTGGTGGGCACCACGGTGCGCGACCCGGCCGACGAGGAGGCCCACGACCGGATCCTGTACGTCGCCCGTCCCGCCTGAGGTTCGCTATATTCAGAATATGATGAATCTGCCGTCCGTCCTCTCCCTGCGGGGTTGCGACCTGCGTTACGCCGACAGCGGGGGCGACGGCGTGCCGGTGGTGTTCTCGCACGGCGCCGGGGCCGACCACGTGATGTTCGACGCCCAGGCCCGCCACCTGCGGGCCCGGGGGTGCCGCGTCGTCACCTGGGACCTGCGCGGCCACGGTCGCTCACGCCCGGCCGGCGCGCGCTTCACCGCCGAGCAGGCGATCGCCGACCTGCGCGCGCTGGTCGAGCACCTGGCGCTGGACCGGCCGGTGCTCGTGGGGCAGTCCCTCGGCGGCAACCTCAGCCAGGCCGTCGTGCGGCGGCACCCCGGCCTCGCCCGCGCGCTGGTCGTCATCGGCGCCACGCCGAACACGGCGCCGTTGTCCCGGCGGGACCGCCTGCTGCTCAGGGCGGCGGCGCCGATGCTGACGATGATCCCCGCCGGCAGGCTGCCGCGGCTGATGGCCGACGCCTCCGCGACCACCCGGGCCGCCCGGGACGACGCCCGGCGGGCCTTCGGCCAGGTGCCGAAGAAGGAGTTCGTGCAGGTGTGGCGGGCCACCGTCGACTTCCTCTCCCCCGACCCGGGCTACCGCACGCCGGTGCCGCTGTGCCTGATCCGCGGCGAGCGGGACACCACCGGCAACATCGCCTCGGCCATGCCCGCCTGGGCCCGCGCCGAAGGCGTCGAGGAGATCGTCGTCCCCGGGGCGGGCCACATCGCCAACCAGGACGACCCGCGGGCGGTCAACGAGGCGATCGAGGCGTTCCTGTGCACGCTCCCGGCGCCGGGGCGGGCGCGGCGATGAGCGCGCGGCACACGTTCGTCACCTCGGTGGGCGACCTGCTGGCCTCGTGGAACCTGCCGCACGCGACCGGGCGCGTCTACGGGCTGCTGCTCCTCACCGAGCAGCCGATCTCGCTCGACACCATCGCCGCCGAGCTGGAGCTGAGCAAGGGGGCGGTGAGCACCGCCGTACGGCAGCTCGACTCCTGGGGGCTGGCCAAGGTGATCCCGCAGCCCGGCAGCCGGCGGCTCCTGGTGGAGGCCACCGGGGGGATCGAGTCGCTGCTGGAGGCGAGCCAGGCGCGGGCCAGGACCCTGATCGCCGCGCTGCGCGAGGGCGAGGCGCTGGTGCACCCCGGACCCGCGCAGGAGCGGCTGCGGGACGTGATCGGGTTGTTCGCCGGTTATGTCGACGTCGGCGGCCAGATGCTGGCCAGGCACCGGGAGCGACGCCCCGGATCCGACACCGCGCGGCCCTCCTCCGCCGGGTAGGGTCCGCCCCACGACGTCGATCAAGGAGGCTCGGCAGCAGGACGACGCCCTGTCCGAGCGAGAAGATCGAACGTGCCCTGAGCGCGATGCGCTGACGGGCCGGGGCCGAGGTCGCTGGTGACGACCCGGCCGCCGGTGTCATACCGTCACATCATGGACGAGCACCGCCAGAGCATCCCCGACGTTCTCCGCCCCGTACGGGACGCCGCCGCGGCCCTGGACGATGACCTCACCGACCTGGGCGACGCGCTGCGGGCGTTGCGGCGGGTCGAGGTGGAGGTGGAACTGGCGACCGATCTGCTGATGCGGCAGTCCAACGCGAAGGCGAACCAGGCCCGGCAAGAAACCCCCTGACCGCGCCCGGCAGCGGCCACTAAACTGTCCCCTTCATTCTTGATCAAGAAGATGGAGGATGACGTGTCTCGTCTTCGCGCGTCAGCGCTGACCGTGGTCGCGGGAGCCGTTCTGCTTCCCTCTCCCGCTCAGGCCGCGTCGGTGAAGGGGGTGAAGCTCGTCAACGGCGCGTCCGGCCAGTGTCTCACCGTGGCCGCGACCGAAGTGAAGAAGAACGGCGCCCCGGTCATCCAGTGGCCCTGCGACGGTTCCAGGCGCCAGCGCTGGTACGTCGTCAAGGACTCCGAGGGCGGCGTGAATTTCCGGAACGCGGTATCCGGACAGTGCTTGGCCATCGCCCACGGGACCAGCAGGGAGGGCAAGCGGGCCATTCAGTGGCCGTGTTACCGGGGCAAGGCGCCGGAGCAGGTCTGGCGAACGAAGGCGGCGCGGATCAAGAATCTGGCCTCCGGCCGATGCCTGGCGATCGGAGAGGGCAGCAAGGTCAAGGGGACCATCGCCATCCAGTGGCGCTGCTACGGGGGCAACGCCCCTGAGCAGGTCTGGCACGTCCGCAAGCACTGACCCGGCCGCGAGAACGGGGGCCGCGGCGACGCCCGCGCCGGCCGGCACGACGTGAGCTCCCGAGGTCGCGGACTCCGAGACCAGGCTCGCGCTCCCCGTCGAGGGAGGCGAGCCTGGCACACGCAGGAATGAGACGGGCCCCTGCCGTCCTCGCGCAGGTCGCCCGCACCCGGCTGGGCCTGCTCGACCCCGAGGCCAAGGCTCCGGTGGACGCCCCGGACCGGGCGTCAGGCTCTGACAGCGCGCCCGGGCAGGGCGGTCGGCACCAGATGCTCGTCACGGACGACGAACTGACCGCCGACAAGAACGTGGACGAACCCGGAGGAATGCCTGACCGTCTCGGTGTAGGTGGCACGGTCGCTGACGGTCTCGGGGGCGAAAACGGTCAGGTCGGCGTCGCAGCCCGCCTGAACACGACCCTTGCGCCGCATCGCCGGAACACCTGAGCCCACCACGTCGGCGGGGACGAGCGTGCACCGGCGCACGGCCTCGGGCAGTGACAGGACCCCGTTCTCCCGGACGAGCCTGCGCAGCGTCCGGCCGTAGGTGCCGGCCGTACGAGGGTGGGTGACGGCGTCCGGCCCAAGCGGCCAGGACAGCGGGTCGGGCGTCCCCGAGCGCCACAGGAGGGGGACGGCATCGGTGGCGACAGCGGCGTCGGTGAAGGTGAGGGCCCGCTGGATGTAGTCGAACTGAGCGGGGTCATCCTCGTCGAGCAGGTGGACGAAGGCCGCCGAGCCGGGTTCGCTCTCGCGGATTCGACGCAGGGTGTCGGCGTCGGGGACACGGCCCTCGGCACCGAGCAGGCCGATGGAGTGCGGGGTCAGCCCGCGCCGGTGAAGGAGCTCCGGGGCGAGGAAGGCCGCGCCGACGCCGGTCATGCCCGCGCCGTAGGGGTAGGCCTCGGTGGTGACGCGCGAGCCTTCGGCGCGGACCTTCTCCACCAGGCCGAGCACGCGGTCGACATGGCGGATGGAGGTGCTGTTGACGTGGCAGTAGTGCATGTGCGCGCCGGTCTCGGCGGCGGCGCGGACGACCTCCTCGGCGCCGTCGACGGGAGTGGTGGGATCCATCTCGACGAGTTCGCGGGCGTGGGTGT
This sequence comes from Nonomuraea sp. NPDC049637, assembly GCF_040675235.1. Classification (NCBI taxonomy): domain Bacteria; kingdom Bacillati; phylum Actinomycetota; class Actinomycetes; order Streptosporangiales; family Streptosporangiaceae; genus Nonomuraea; species Nonomuraea sp. NPDC049637. Next base: position 49,935 of record NZ_JBFAOM010000054.1, on the reverse strand, counting down.
AGGTGGGCAGCCCGACGCGGGCGGCCAGGGCGGCCACGGCGAGGTACTCGGAGGGATCGACGCGGGGCGCGTAGCCGATGAGGATGCCGATGCCGAGCGCGCCATCGCCGAGGTCGCGCTCCAGCATGCCGACGATGCGGTCGATGACATTCCGCGGAGCGGCGCGCTGCCATTCCTCGCGGCCGATGTTGGCGAGGAAGTCGTCCAGGTCGCCGCTGGTGTCGAGGCCGAGGAGGACGGACATCCGGGCCACGGCCCAGGAGGTGGCGAAGCCGTAGTTGAGGGGCCTGCCCTCGATCTCGGCCCTGCGGTAGGCCGCGGCGACCGGGTAGGCGCCGGCCTCGAGTTCCAGGACGGTGGTGACGCCGTCGAGCGCCTGCAGGCGGTGGCCGGCGACGTCCATGCTGTGGCTGTGCAGGTCGATGAAGCCCGGACTGACGACCAGGCCGGTCGCGTCGACGGTGGTGACGCCGTCGAGCGGCTGGTCGGAGACGGCCTGGATGATCCCGCCGCTGACGCCGACGTCGCGTACGGCGTCCAGGCCGGTCTCGGGGTCGATGACCCGGCCGCGGGTGAGGACCAGATCGTACGTCGTCACGCGAGCTCCTTCGTTCCGATGCTGAACTGCTCAGGGCGCTGGGGCACGATCAACGCGATCAGCGCGCCGAGGACGGTGGTGGCGATGAGCAGGCCGAAAGCAGCGGTGTAGGAGAACCGGTCGACCAGGAAGCCCATGAGGACGGGGGCGAGCACGCCGGCGATCTGGCCGCCGACGTTGACGACGCCCATGCCGGATCCGATGAAGGCGGGCGGCAGGGCGCGCACGGGCATGCCGAGGATGCCCATGGTGGAAAGGCCCGCCACGCCCATGGCGAGCGTCTGGTAGACGGTGAACCCGACAGCGGAGTCAGCCATCAGCATGAGCACCAGGAGCACGGCGGTGACCAGGAGCAGGGGAATGACGTAGAGCCGGGCCCTGTCGTGGAAGAAGCGGTCGAACAGCCAGCCGCCGAGGAAGGCGGTCGCGCACGCGACCAGGCCGGGGATGGCGGACATGACACCGGTGTTGATGAGGGAGATGCCGCGCTCCTCCAGCAGGTAGCTGGGCACCCAAGTGATCAGGCCGTAGCCGAGCATGTTGGTGGTGCAGAAGAGGGCGGCGAACTTCCAGACCGACGGCGAGCGCATGACGGTGCCGAGGCTGGTCCCCTCGTCCTGAACGACGTCGGAGCCGTTGAGGTGGGCGGGCAGCGCCTTGGGCAGCAGCTTCCACAGCAGAACGCCGATGGCGACGCCGGCGGCGGCGGTGACCCAGAAGGTGTGGCGCCAGCCGAGGGCGAGGATGAGCGGCGCGACGAGGAGCGGGGCGACTCCGGCGCCGAGCTGGTTGGAGGCGAGCATGGCGCCGGCGGCGGTGGCGCGGATGGCGGGGGTGGTGCGTTCCGCGATGGCCTTGAAGGACGCGCCGGGAAAGAGCCCCTGGCCGACGCCGAAGAGAGCGCGGATGACGAGGAGGGAGGCCAGGCCCCAGGCGATCCCGGTGAGCGCGGTGAAGACCGACCAGAGCAGCATGGAGACCATGAGCTGGCGGCGGGCGCCGAACTTGTCGGCGAGGATGCCACCCGGCACCTGGCACAGCAGATAGACCAGGGAGAAGGCGGTGATCAGCCAGCCTTGCTCGGTCTTGGTGAGGGCGAACTCCTCGCCGATGAACGGCAACGCGACGGCCATCATCACCCGATCGACATAGTCGATCACCCAGACGCCCATGAGCAGGCCGACAGTGACGGTAGCCGTTTTACGTACGTGCGCGGGCGCCAAGGTGTGGGTGCCTTCGGCGAGTCCCATTCACAGGCCTCCAGGAGCTAGATCAATGTTCCAGCAACCCTCCACCACCTCACCCGGGAGTGCTTCGTGCAGAATCATGAAGTCGGAGCGGTCGGCGGTGCAATTGCACCAAGATCTGTCCGCCGGTGGTGAACGCCTCGGCGGGGCTCCATCCGGGTCCAGGCGATGAGCCCCCGGAACGTCCCAGGAGCTCAGTGCCGGCTCCCGCGCCAGCCTGCCCCTCATGGTCCGCCTGCCGCGCTGCGGCACCCGTCCCTTGTAGCGCCCAGCTCCAGTCCGGACGCCCGGCCGGCGGCCCCTCGCCCCTCCGCCAGGCGCCGGGACCCCGCGAGATCGACGCGCCCAAGCCGAATGCCAGCGTTTGCCTTTATAGCGCGCGTGCAACTATTGTCGAAGCCTGCAAGAAGCAGTGGCAATAGTAAGAAGGGTCGCGCGATGCCTCTCGCACTCCTCGCCCTGGCCATCGGGGCCTTCGGGATCGGCACCACCGAGTTCGTGATCATGGGCCTGCTGCCCGAGATCGCCGGCGACTACGGCGTCTCCATCCCCACCGCCGGCCTGCTGGTCACCGGCTACGCGAGCGGCGTGGTCGTCGGCGCGCCGCTGATGACGGTGCTCGGCACCAGGATCAGCCGCAAGACGATGCTGCTCGTGCTGATGGGCCTGTTCGTGATCGGGAACCTGGTGTCCGCGCTGGCCCCCGGGTTCGGCGTCATGCTCGGCGGCCGGATCGTGGCCTCGATGGCCCACGGCGCGTTCTTCGGCATCGGCTCGGTGGCCGCCGCCGACCTGGTCGCCCCGCACAAGAAGGCCGGCGCCATCGCCACCATGTTCACCGGCCTGACCGTCGCGAACATCGTCGGCGTGCCGCTGGGCACCTTCATCGGGCAGGCGGTGGGCTGGCGCACCACCTTCGCGCTCGTCGCCGTGCTGGGCCTGGTCGGCCTGCTCGGCATCGCCGTGCTCGTGCCCGCCGTCCCCCGGCCCGAAGGCACCCGCCTGCGCCCGGAGCTGACGGCGTTCCGCAACCCGCAGGTGCTGCTCGCGATGGCGATGACCGTGCTCGGCTTCGGCGGCGTCTTCGCCGCGATCACCTACGTCGCGCCGATGATGACGCAGGTCGCCGGCTACTCCGCCGACGCGGTCACCTGGCTGCTCGTGCTGTTCGGCGTCGGCATGTTCCTCGGCAACCTGCTCGGCGGCCGGTTCGCCGACCGGGCCCTGATGCCCCTGCTCTACACGACCCTCGGCGGCCTCGCGGTCGTGCTGGCGCTGTTCACCCTGACCGCGCACGACAAGGTCGCCGCCGCCGTGAGCATCTTCCTGGTGGGGGCGCTGGGCTTCGCCACCGTGCCGCCGCTGCAGAAGCGCGTCCTCGACCAGGCGCACGGCGCGCCGACGCTGGCCTCCGCGGTCAACATCGGCGCGTTCAACCTCGGCAACGCGCTCGCGGCCTGGCTGGGCGGCCTCGTCATCGCCGCGGGCCTGGGCTACACCGCTCCGAACTGGGTCGGCGCCCTGCTCGCCGCCGCGGCCCTCGCCCTGGCGTTCTGGTCCGCCGTCCTGGAGCGCCGGGGGCCCGCGCGGGAACCGGCCAGCGCCGCCGTCCCGGTTTCCGCTCTCGTCCACGACTGACGTCCTGGCCGCACGTCCGTCGCCTCACCGTAGGAGAATCATCATGAACGCCACCACCGTCACCCCGCTGACCACCACCGACGCCGAGGCCCTGATCTCGGCCGCCCGCGCCGCCGCCGAGACGGCCGGGGTCGCGGTCAGCGTCACCGTCCTCGACGCGGGCGGTCATCTGCTGGCCTTCCGCCGCGACGACCGCGCCGTGCTGATCTCCGGCGAGACCAGCACCCGCAAGGCCTACACCGCCCTCCAGCTGAACGCCCCGACCGCCGACCTGGTCGACCTCGTCAAGCCCGACGGGCCGTTCCACTCCCTGCCGACCGCGCTCGACCGGCCGCTGCTGTTCATCGGCGGCGGCCTGCCGATCCACCGCGACGGCCGCCTGATCGGCGCGATCGGCCTCGGCGGCGGCGCCCCCGAGCAGGACCACGGCTTCGCCACCACCGCATTGGAAGAACTCGCGGGTTAGGTCATCGCGCGGTCGGCACGTTCCTCGCCGCGGCGGCCATCTCCATCAGGACGTCGTCCACCGGTGTCGCCGCGACGCCGAGCATCTCGACCGTCGAGGACGCGTCGAGCAGGTGGGGCCGGTCGTACAGGTACAACATCTCGGGCAACTCGGCCATGATCGAGTCGGTGCGCCCGATCTCCTCCAGCTCGCGCCGGGACATGCGCCCCAGCCGCGGCTCGGGCGCCCGGGCTGCTTCGGCCAGCCGCCGGGCGAGCGCGCGCACCGGAAGCTCGCTGGTGGAGGGCACGTGCCAGGCCCGTCCCCAGGACGCCTCGTTCCCCGCGGCGGCGATGAGCGTGCGGGCCGTGTCGCCGGTGTAGGACCAGCTGTGCGGCGCGTCCAGATCACCGGGATAGGAGACGGGCGCGCCGGCCACTCGGCCGGCCAGCGGTCGTAGGGCGGCATCGCGCAGTTGAACAGGACGACGGCCCCCTCGGCCAGCTCCCCCAGCCGGGCGGCGTCGCCGGCGTCGGCGGGCACACGCTCGATCCGGGGATGGAGCGGGCCACTGCCGCTCCGGGTGACCAGGCGGACCTGCTGCCCGTCTTCGGCCAGCAGCCGGGCGGTGGCCGATCCGGTGGCTCCGGCGCCGACGACGACATGAAAGGACACGATCTTCTCCAAACACAGGGGGACAGTGACACCGGTTGCCCACCCTGTACCGCCGGCGATCGCTACGATAGTGGCCCGAATGCCAAGTATCTGGAGGTTCGGGCCATGCATCGGGTGGCCGTCATCGCCGTCCCGCCGGCCACGACGTTCGACCTGTCCATTCCGGAGCTGGTGCTCGGCGAGATGACCGTGGACGGCCGGCCCGGCTACGACGTCCGGATCTGCACCGCCGAACCAGGTCCCGTCGTCACCGGCGGCAGCCTCCACGTCACCGTCCCGCACGGGCTGGAGATCGTCGAGGACGCCGACACCGTCATCGTCACCGGAACGGGCGCCCGCGACGACGTCGACCCCCGGGTCCTGCGGGCGCTGCGCCGGGCGGCGGAGGCCGGCAGGCGCGTCGCCTCGATCTGCACCGGGGCCTTCGTCCTGGCGCGGGCTGGGTTGCTGGAGGGCCGCAGCGCCACCACGTACTGGGCCAGGTCGGAGGAGTTCCGCCGCCGCTTCCCGTCCGTCGACCTGCGTCCTGACGTGCTCTACGTCGAGGACGGCAACATCTGGACCTCCGCCGGCCTGTCCGCCGGCATCGACCTGTGCCTGCACATGGTGCGCGGCGACTACGGCGCCGCCGCGGCCAACGCCGTGGCCCGGCTGGTCGTGGCCGCGCCGGTGCGTCCCGGCGGGCAGGCCCAGTTCATCGCCTCCCCGCTGCCGCCCGAGACCGGGCTCTCGCTCGCCGCCACCCGGGCATGGGCGCTGGAACGGCTGCACGAACCCCTCACCCGCGCCGACCTCGCCGCCCACGCCCGCACCAGCGTGCGCACGCTGACCCGCCGCTTCCACGCAGAGACCGGCCACAGCCCGCTGCAATGGCTCCTCCACCAGCGGGTGGAGCAGGCCAGGGAACTGCTGGAGAGCACGGACCTGCCCATGGGCCAGGTGGCCCAGCTCAGCGGCCTGGTCACCACGGACTCGCTGCGCCAGCACATCTCCCACCGCACCGGCCTGTCGCCCACCGCCTACCGCGCGGCCTTCACCCGCGGAACGGCGTCCGGCGTGTCGCACCAAGCCCCGCAAAACCGGTAGTCCACCTCCACCAGAGACCTGTGCGCGGCGCTCGGCCTCGACCGCAGCAGCGTGTCCAACGCCTTCACCGACAAGCGCGAGCTTCTTCGAGCGCACCCTGACCCGCTACGAGGCCGAGAACCGGCACGACGGCCATCAGCGGCCACCTCAGCCGTAGGACTGCGCCCAGTACTCGGCGGTCTGCCGACCCGAGACGGTGAAGGTCGCGCCGTACTTCTTGTGCCCGGCGTTGCTGACGCGCAGGTAGCGGGGAGTGCCGTCGCAGGGCCACTTGGCGCTCTTCATGATCCTCCAGGCCCCCCAGCGGTTCCGGTACTCGAACCCGGTGATCATGGTCTGGCCCTTGCCCCAGCAGCGCGCCTTGACCTGCATCACCCGATGTCCGTACTTGCGGTCCCAGGTCACGCTCCAGTTGCTGACCCGCTTCGACTGGTGCTTGAGGGTGACCCACTTGGCGGTCGCCTGGTTGAAGACCCCCTCGGCCACCATGGCCCTCTGGACCGTGCCCGGCGCGGCGGCGGCTGGAGCCTGCTGCGTGACGGAGGCCTGGGCGGGGGCCGAGGCCAAGGACAGCGCAGTCGCGCGGGTTGAGCAGGCTCGACTCGCCGGCGCGGCGCTCCGCCGGGGCGTGCTCGACGTTTCGCCTCTGACTCTCGCGTGATGTTGCGGCTGACGTCTGCGGCATGCGCTCACGGTCGCGTCTGGTTTGCCGCGTTTGTCAAATGGGCGTCAGCAGAGGTGTACTGCCATCCGGAAAGCTGATCATCCGATCACGCACGAGGGAGGACCGGTGGACTTCGCGATCTTGGGCACCATTCGCCTCAATGGTCCCGGCGGCCGGATCCGTCTCAGCCGCAAGCAGCGGGCCGTGATCGGGGTCCTGCTGCTCCACCCGAACGCGACCGTGTCCACCGAACGCCTGATCGGCGCCCTCTGGGACGACCCGCCCCGCTCGGCACTGTCCAACGTCCAGACCTACGTCCATCAGCTCCGCCGCTCCCTGGAGGGCAGCGGCCTGTGGCTGGGGACCGAGGGGTCAGGGTACGCCTGCGAGGTCCCGCCGGATCGTCTGGACCTGCTGGTGTTCGAGGAGGGCGTACGCCGGGCGCGCAGGGAACGGGCGAACGGCGACCTGGTGGCGGCCGAGCGGGAGTACGCGGCCGCGGTCGCGTTGTGGCGCGGAACCCCGGCCGAGGACGTACCGCTCAGCGGGGCCGTGGCGCCGCGGATCACCGAGCTGGAGGAGCAGCTCGCGGTGGCCAGATCGGAGTGGATCGACGTACGGCTCGCGCTCGGCCACGACGGCCTCGCCGCCGAACTGCGTACCCTCGTCGCCGCCCACCCGCTGCGTGAGCGGTTACGAGAGCAGCTCGTGGTCGCCCTGCACCGCAGCGGTCGGCGGGACGAGGCGCTCGACGCCTTCCGCGAGGCGCGTGAGCTGCTGGTGGCCGAGCTGGGCATCGAGCCGGGCCCGGAACTGCGCCGCCTGCACGCCGCGCTGCTGTCCGGCGACGCCGATCGCCGTTCGCCGCTGCTCCCCGGCGAGACGGATCATCACTCGCCGCCGGCCGCGGAGGCCGGGCGCCACTCGCCGCCACCGACGGGACAGGGCGGCCGTCCTTCGCCACCGCCGGCCGCAGCCGCCGACCGGCACGGCATGCCGCCTTCCCCGGACGTCGCAACGGGCGTCGCAACGGGGGTCGAAGCGGGCGTCGAAGCGGGCGTGCGGCCGATGGCGTTCCGGGGGCTGTGCCAGTTACCCGGCGACACCGCGGACTTCGTCGGGCGGGAGGGAGAGATCGCCGAGCTGCTGGAGCTGCTGCGGGCGGGCGTGGATCGGCTCGGTCCGCCCATCGTGGTCGTGTCCGGTCTGCCCGGCGTGGGCAAGACCACGCTCGCCGTACGACTGGCGCACCTGTTGCGGGCCGACTATCCCGACGGGCAGCTCTTCGTCCGGCTCGGACGGGACGCGCGCGGCCCCCGGGAGCCCGGCGAGCTGCTGGACGTGCTGCTGCGCTCGCTCGGCCTCGACGGCGCGCTCATCCCCGTCCCAGTCGAGGAACGTGCGGGACTGCTGCGTCAGCGGCTGGCCGACCGGGCGGTGCTCCTCGTGCTGGACGACGCCGTCGAGGAGGATCAGCTCCGCCACCTGCTGCCGGGCACCGCACGCGGCGCCGTCCTGGTGACCTCCCGCTCTCCGCTGCCCGCCCTGGAAGGCGCCGTACGGCTCACGCTCGACCTCCCCGACGAGAAGGACGCCCGGCTGCTGCTGGAACGCGTGGCGGGCCCGGACCGCATCGGTTCGGCGCCCGGCGCGGCCGAGCAGATCCTGCGTTCCTGCGGCCGGTTGCCGCTGGCCATCCGGGTCGCGGGAGCCCGCCTGGCCACCCGGCCGGTCTGGCCGGTCAGCGAATTCGCCACCCGGCTGGCCGGACGGGGCCTGGACGAGCTGGTCGTCGGCGGGCTGGACGTGCGCGCGACGTTCGAGCCGAGCTACGCGGCGCTGCCGGAGCCGGCCAGGCGCGCGTTCTGGCTGCTGGGCCTGGCCGGGCTGGACAGCGTGGCGGAGTGGTCGGTCGCGGCCCTCCTCAAAGGACCCGCCACGGAAACGGACGCGGCACCCGCCCGACCGCCCGGCTCGGACGGGGATCCGGACCAGCTCGCGCTGGAGGCGGATGCGGCGCTGGAGACGCTGGTCGCGCGTGGCATGCTCACCTCGACCGAGGTGGACGGGGCCGGACAGCCCCGCTACCGGCTGCACGACCTGCTGCGGGTGTACGCGCGGGAACGGGCACAGGCGGAGGAGACCCCCGAGGGGCGGCGTGCGGCGCTCACCTGGCACGTGCTGGAATGCCTGCGGCGTACCCGGGCCGCCACGCGCCGCCTGCCGATCCTGCTGGCCCCGCCGTACGAGCGCGAGCCGGAGGAGGGACCGGCGCCCGACGTGCGGGCGAGCGAGATGTGGCTGGCGGCCGAGCGGCGCACGCTGATGCTGGCCCTCAGCACCGCCGCCGAGCTGGGCCTGAACGACGTGGCGGCCGAGCTGGGGCACCACCTCACCAGCTATTTGATCATGGATCGGTTCCTGGCCGACGCCGAGCGGGTCCAGCGGATCGTGATCGGGCTGGGCGATGGGCGTGCCGCGCTGCGGGCCCGGCTGCTGCTGGCCACGGTGGAGATCGAATGGGGTCGGTTCCCGTCGGCCGAGAGCATGTGCGGCGTGCTGCTGGCGGAGTTCGGCCGCGTGGGTGACAGGCATGGAGCGGCGTACGCGCTGATCGTCAGGGCCGCCGCGCGGCACGGCATGGGCCGTTTGGACGAGGCGCTGGCCGACGCGTACGCCTGCCTCGACCTGATGGCGGCGCACGGCGACGCCGCCGGGCTGGCGTACGCGTGGACCTGGCCTGTCTGGATCCACGTCGAGCGCGGTGAGAACGGGCGGGCCGTGGAGATCGCCAGAGCGCGGCTGGAGGTGACCGACAAGGACGACTACGCCATCCGCGGCAACCTGCTGCGCGGCCTCGGCACCGCCCTCTACCAGCGGGGCGAGACGGCGGAAGCCGTCGTCCGCTACCGGGAGGGCCTGCTGACGGCGCAGGCGCTCGGCGATCGCGCCGAGACGAGCAAGGCGCTGCGCAGGCTGGGGGAGGCACTGGGTGCGCTGGGCCGCTTCGAGGAGGCGGCCCAGACACTGGCGGCGAGCCTGCGGCTGTTCGTGGAGAGCGGCGACACCCTGGGCGAGGCGCTGGCCGGGCACACGCTCGGCGTCGTGCACCTGCGCCAGGGCGAGCCCCGCCGGGCGGTGGCGGACCTGCGGGCCGCGCTGGAACGGCTCGGCGGCGACGGGCCTCCGGTGTGGCGAGCCCGCGTTCTCAGGGAGCTGGGCCGGGCCTACGAGCTGCTGGGGCGGCACGAGGAGGCGGCGGCGGCGTGGCGCGGCTCCCTCGTCCTGTTCGGCGACGCGGCCGAGGGACAGGAGGTGGCCGCGCTCCTGACGCCCTGACCACCGCCATTCGCCGGAGACGGGAGATGGCCGCGTTCCCGACGCCCTGACCGAGGCTATTCGCCCAGCCGCCACACGACCGGCACGCCCTGCGTTCCCGCCAGCCTGGCCTCCTTGCGCGCCAGCCCCGGTGTGGCGCCCTCGGCGACCAGCACGCCCTCAGGCGACAGGGCGGCCCACATCCCGGCGGGCGCGTCGGCCACCTCCAGCGCCCGGTTCACCTCCGGCCGGGCCGGCGCGGGCGTCCGGCGGGCCTGCCGGCGCCGCCAGTACAGCCACTGCACGACGATCAGCGGCCCGAGCACGGTCAGCAGCGGCAGCAGCCGGCCGTGGGACAGGACGAAGGCGATGGACAGCGCCAGCAGGACGGCCTCCAGTCCGGCGGCACACCACGCGGCCGCCTTCCCGTACGCCCGCAGCGCCACCACCGGCCAGATCGACAACATCAGGCAGTCGCCGAGCCCGATGAGGGCGGGATCGTCGCCATAGGAGGAGGCCAGCACGGGCGCGAACGGCAGCCCCTGCATCCGCTGGACGAAGTCGGCGGTGAGCGACGTCAGCCCGGTGGCCAGCGTGTCGTACAGGGTGAGGGCGGCGGCCAGGGCGGCCACCTGCGCGGGCGTGATCGCCGCCTGCACCCACATGTTCACGACGCCGACGACGAGCAGGATCAGCAGCGCGTCGTTGATCACAAGGAGTGCGGCCGGCCATGCCAGCGCGAAGGCGGTGACGTCGGCGGCGCACAGGAGCAGGGCGGCGATCATGCCCCACCGGCCGCCCAGCACGGGGGCGAGGGTGAGCTGGGTCAACGTCAGGACCACGAGCCCGAAGATCGACACGACGACGCCCGTGGGCAGGTGCAGGTACGCGAACGGCATCACGACCAGCGTCACCACCATGACCGCGATGTCCGCGCCCACCATCCGGCCGACCGGCGGTCTGGGCATGACGTATCGGCGCAGGTACGCGGCGGTGAGCGCGACGGCCAGAGCGACGAGGGCGTACAGGGCGAGCACGTACGGGGTCATCACAGTCCTCGCTCGAAGCTGATCTCCAGCAGGTCCGTGCGCAGCCGGCAGGGCGTGGGCAGGTCCTCGGCGCTCTCGACCAGGACGATGCCGGTCAGGGGCAGCCCGTGGGCGCGCTCCTCCAGCCGGCCGAGCAGGCCCTGCTCGGCCTTGCCCGCGACGACGTACAGGAGGGTGCCCTCCAGGGCGTACCGGGTGGGCAGCGGCAGCGCGTGCTCGGCCTGCAGCAGGTCCAGCACGTCACGCGTGGTCAGCCCGCCGGGCGACCTGCGGCCGAGCACCCGCGAGGTGGCGGGCAGGGCGGCGAGGGCGCACGTCGGGGGCTCGGCCAGAACCTGGACGAGGTCGCCGGTGACGTACCTGAGCAGGAGCGTGGTGTCGCGGAACGCGGAGTAGGGCGTCACGACGATCGTGCCGACCTCGCCGGGAGCGGCGGGGGCCAGGGTCTCGGGGTCGAGTATCTCGACCAGGCCCTGGTCGGCGGACAGGTGCAGATGACCGTCGGAGCACACGCGGCCGGACACCGGGGCGATCTCGGTCATGCCGTACCCGTCGCGGACCTCGGCCCCGAACGCGTGCTCCGCCCGCACGCGCAGCGCGTCGGTGAGGACCTCGCCGCCGGACCAGATGGTCGTCAGCGCGAAGTCGGCGGCCCGCCAGCCGCCCCGCTCAGCCTCCTGCACGAGCGCCGCGAGGTGGGAGGCCGGCACGTTGAGGTGAGACATCTGCGCGCGCTTGCCCGGGACGTGCAGCGGAGTGGCCAGCCGGTCGAGCGTGGCGGCCGGGTCGATGGTGCCCAGGTGGGCGAACACGGCCCCGGTACGGGTGACGGCCCGTTCAGTAAGGATCTGCGCTACGGACCGCGAGCTGCTCGCGTTGGCCCACACGTCGTCCGTGCGCACGTTCCCGGACATCATGAGCGAGAGCGCCGACAGGCACGACAGCAGCTCGATCTCGTAGGCGGAGAACCACACGAGCGTGGGCGTGCCCGTCGTGCCCGTCGTGTGCGCGAGCACGGATGGCCTGGCCCGGTCGGAGACGAACGCCGCCGGCCTGCCGCGCAGGTCGGCCTTGGAGGTGGGGGCGATCGAGGACAGGGTCTGCGGGGTGATCGAGGCCGGGTCCACGCCGTGCTCCGCGAACCACCGCCGGTAGTAGGGACTCTCGGCCGCCGCGTGGGCCACCGTGCGCCGCAGCCGCCGTCGGGCGAGGTCCTCCTGGAGCTCGGGGTCGTTGCCCGCGATCAGGTCGTCGGCGCCCTCGCCGGGCGAACCGAACGTCTCCAGCGTCTCGCGCATGTCGTCGACCAGCGTGTGGACGTCCCGCAGCCGGAACCTGCGCCCCGACATCATCGACCAGGCGTAGCCGAGCTGGCGTACCGCGGTGCCGAACACGCCGCTCTCCTCCCGTCGTGGTATCCCCCGGGAGCGGGCTCCCGGGGGATCACTCGCTGTTCGTCAGACCTGCAGCCCGAAGATGGCGCTGGACAGGGTGCTGACGGCGTACTTCGCGTAACGACGGGCGGTCTTGACCATGACGAACTCCCAGTTCTTCAGGGGGCGCACCGATCGCGCCCTCTGAGATCAAGAGTGGGAGCCGCTGCCAGAGAGCCCCTACACAGTCACTACAAGGTCATTACAAACCGCTGGTGGCGGGCCCCGTCCGCACTACAACGCCCGCGGCCCACAACCTGTCGGCCGGCAGCAGCGCCGGACGGTTGGCCGGCGCCACCCCCAGCCCCCGCCCAGCCGGCTCGCCCCCGGACGGCTCACTCGGCCACGCCCGCCCAGGCAGGCCGGCAGCGTGGACCTGCCCGACCCCGACGGGCCGCTGACCAGTACGACCGCTTCGGCCAGGTCCTCGTACGAGACGCAATCCTGGCTTCGCTGGTCGGCCGGGCTCGGGGCGGAACCGGTCACGACGGCTGAGGTGACGAGGTTGAGCGCGGCGGACTCCGTCACGCCAGCGCGGCGAGGACGGAGGCGGCGGCGACCGCTGCCGGATCGTCGCCGCCGAGCAGCCGTTCGAGGGCCGCAACCGCCTGATCGCGGCCGACGTCACCGGCGAGCAGCCCGACCGCGATCCGGTACCGCACCCCCCGGTCGCCCTCAACGGCGAGCCGCGCCAGCAGCGCCCCGGCCGAAGCGCCCAGCGCGGCCCGCACCCGGACCCGGAGATCGCCGTCCTGTAGCGCGTCGTCGAACACCCCGGTGAACATCTCCGGCGCCCCCAGCCGGGCGAGCGCTTCGAGCGCGACCATCCGGACGGGCGTTCGAGCCGACTCGGGCGGATCGTCATGATCCCGATCATCGAATTCGCCCGGATCCCGCACGAGAGATGCCACGGCCGCCGCGTCGCCGGAGTCCCCGTGCGCCGCGAACCACCGCAGCGCCTCGGCCCGCATACCGGGATCGGCCGCCGACAGACGCGCAAGCATCTCCGCCCTCACGCGTCCATGATCCCTCCAATGACGGGAACAATAAGTCCGACGAGGAACGCACAGCGCCCGAAACCGGACGCCGACGACGAGCACAAGGACGGGCAGGGGTGGAGCGTCAGGTGGGGGCAGATGTCGGTCAGCTTGCGGCCGACCGCGTTGCGTCTGCGTTCCTGACGATCAGGGGGGCGATGACGCCTGCGGCGACGAAGAGCAGCGCCAGGACGCCCCAGGTCCAACCGCCCGCCAGTTCGAGCATGCCGGTGATCAGGATAGGGCCGAGAACGTAGCGGCTGACCGAGCGACCCATGCCGAACGCCGCCAGGTACTCGCCCTTCTGGTCGTCCGGAGAGAAGGCGTACGACAACGTCCATGCCGCGGGGACAGCGATCAGTTCCGCCGCGGTGAGCATCACTAGCGCAGCACAGAAGAGCGCAAGAGGCATCGACTGGGCCGCGTACCAGAACAACAGACAGGCGGCAGCAGCGATTGCCGCAGCGGCGGGCTGAGATCGCCGGGCAGCTCTGAGGCTTGTGATGTGGCGTGCCACGAGAGCTTGGAAGACGAGCGCGAGGACTGTGTTGATGGCGTACAGCGCCCCGAGTAAGCCGTCCGGCAATGTGGTCGCTCGGGCGAGCCACAGCGGAAAGGCGAGGTTGAGGATCGGTTGCCAGAGCTGCAGCACGCCGTCCACACCAGCCAGCGAGAGCAGTCGCAGGTCACGTAGCACGCCCCAGCCTCGCCGGACCGGGGCGGGCGCTTCGGCCCGAACCGGTTGCGGCAGGGTGGCGAAGGCCGCAGTGACCAGAAGATAGGCCGCCGCGTTGGCCAGGATGATGGTCCGGAAGAGACCGGTGCCGGCCAGCAGCCCTCCGAGTGGGCCGCCGATGCTGATCGCCAGATTGATCACCGTCCGGTACGAGGCCAGCACCCTCACCCGGCTGTCCCCTTCGACGATCTCTGCCACGTACGCCTGGGTCAGTGCAGTCGCGATCTGGTCGGCGACCGTGATGACCGTCACGACCACGAGGTACCCCCACCAGTCTCCGACGAAGGCGTAGGCGGCGGTTCCGGCAGCGCGTAGGGCGTGCACCAGCACCAGGGCCCGCCGGACGCCGTAGCGGTCGGCCGCCCGGCCCAGCGGCACCGCGGCGGCGATGGCCGCGGCGCCCGCGATGCTCATGCCCAGCCCGACCTGACCTGCGGCGAGCCCGACCACGCCGGTGAAGTAGACGGCCGAGAAGGCCAGGAAGAGCCCCGAGCCGAGGAAGTCCACGAAGCTGGCGCCGAGCAGCCGCCGCACCGCTCGACGCTCGGCGTGAACAATATGTTGTGTCATAGTCGCACTATCTTGCACCCTAGGGCAGCATTGCGCCATGAACGATCCCGCCGAGGCCGTAGGCCACACCCTCGCCGCGAACCTGCGCGCCGCACGTCAAGACCGAGGCTGGCGGCTGGAAGAGCTGGCCACCCGGTCCGGTGTCAGCCGCGGCATGCTCCAGCAGATCGAGACCATGCGCACCAACCCCAGCATCGCGACGCTCGCCCGGATCAGCGCCACGCTCGGCGTTTCGATCGGCGAGTTGGTGGAGCCTCCGGAGGAGCTCGGCCGCGTCTCCCGTGCCGCCGAGGCCGTGATTCGCTCCGAAGGCCGCGCCAGGCTCTTGATCAACGACAGCCAGCCGCCTTTCACCGAGCTGTGGGAGTTCCGGCTGCCTGCCGGCGACAAGATCTCCACGCCCGCGCATCCGCCCGGCACCCGGGAACTGTTGCAGCTCCACTCGGGCAGCATCGCGGTCACCGTCGGCGGGGCGCTCTTTCAGCTCGCTGCGGGAGACGCGCTCCGTATGCGAGGCGACCGCCCGCACGCCTACAGCAGCCAGGGCCCGGAGCCGGCCCACTTCACGATGGTCGTGGTCTATGCCGGCGCCCGAGACCCTCGCTACGCGGGCCTTGTACCGGGCTGATTCGACCGGTCTGGTGTGAAAGTCCACCCTATGGCGCTCATGTCGCGATGGCTGGAAAGGTGTCCGGCCAGGCGCGGCACCCGCGGGCCTCGGTACGGCTGCGGGCCCGGGCGGACCCCGGCGGCGTCGCCCTCACCGTGACCGACGACGGACCGGCATCGCCACCGGCCTGCTGCCCTACGTCTTCGACCGGTTCACCAAGGGCGACGCGGCTCGTACCCGCAGCGAGGGCAGCGGTCTCGGCCTGGCCGTCGCCTACGAGAACGCCCGCCGGGCCCGCGGCCACCGCGCTGGAGGGCGCGACCAGCCGGTCTGCCGCCGTCCACGTGCACTTCTCCTTCGCACTCCGGCTCGAACGGGTGTCGCGCCTCCACCGGGGCATCGACGCGTTGCACGCCGCGCTCGAAGCGCCGGTGCAGGGCCCGGCCTGGCCGCGGGGCGGAGCTGGCCATACGCACCGTTTTCGGGGCGATTCGGTCACCGCCGGTTGCGTCCTGAGGGGGTGCACGAGTGCGATCGAAGAAGAACACGTGACGGCCGCGGACAACAGCGGGACGCCCGGGCCGTGGTCAGACACGTTCGGCGGTTCGGGATAATGCCTGGGTGATTCGCGGACGAATAGCCGTTCTGTCCCTCTTGTTGCTGTTGGCGTTCACTGCGGGCTGTGGAGTGGCCGACTCGGTTTTCGGCACGTTCAGGATCAGCGTGTCGAGCAAGTCCATGGAACCGACGATCACGCAGGGCGCGCGCCTGCCGGTGCGCCGGACCGATGGAGACTACTCCCCCCGCCTGGGTGACGTCGTCGTCTATCGAACCCCTCAAGGCTGGACCGGGATCACCCTGGACGTCCTGCTCGTTTCGCGGGTCATCGGCGTACCGGGAAGCGCGGTGAAGTGCTGCGATCCCGCCGGGCGAGACCCTGACACGCCCGCCCGCAGGGCCCGCGGCCGATCGAAGGCGACCTTCAGTTGCGCGTTCTCGGCCTGTCGGGCGCGTTCGTGCGTCAGTACCTGTCGAGCAACGGCCGGCTGCGATCCCATGGCTCGAGCCCGCCGTTCTTCTCCGCCTGCCGGCGGGCGAGACCGGACAGCGCTTCCAGCACGATCCGGCTGCCGAGCATGGCGGTGATGTCGGATTGATCGTGGCCAGGAGCGACCTCGACCACCTCGACGCCGACGATGGGCAACTCGTAGGCAAGCCGTCGGACGGCGTCCAGCAGCTCGCGTGAGGTCAGTCCGCCGGGCTCGGGGGTGCCGGTGCCCGGGGCCATTCCGGGATCGACCACGTCGACGTCGATCGACAGATACACGCCGTCACAATCGTCGACGGCGATCTGCGCGGCCTCGTCGAGACAGGTGTTCAGACCGCGCTCGACGACCTCGGTCATCTCGTAGGAGCGCATCCGCTGTTCGGCCATCCAGGTGAGCGTCTCGGGCCCGGGCCAGTAGCCGCGCAGCCCGATCTGCAGAAATCTGTCACCCCTGGCGGCGCCGGACTCGATGAGGCGGCGCATCGGCTGCCCGTGGCCGATGAGCGAGCCGAAGGAGCTGTCTCCGGTGTCGGCATGGGCGTCGAAATGCATGATCGAGACCCGGCCCCAGCCGACTGCGCGGGCGACGCCCGTGACGTTCGGCAGGGCGATGGAGTGATCACCGCCCAGGACGAGCGGAATCTTCCCGGCCGCCGAGACGATGTTCACGGCCCGCTCCAGGGCCGCGTGGGCACCGTGCGCGTCGCCGCTGAACATCTCCACATCTCCGGCGTCCTTGACCTTGAGGTCGAGCAGGCCGTCCACGCCCAGGGCCAGAGAGGGCCGGGTGCCGTCGTGCCCGAGGTAGCAGGCCTGGCGGATGGCGCCGGGACCGAATCGGGCGCCCGCCCGGTAGGAGGTGCCGCCGTCGTATGGAGCACCCAGGATGACGACCTGGGCCTCGCTCCAGGTTTCGGGCTGGTCGAGATCACAGGCGGGCACGCCGAGAAACGTGAGGTCAGGGCCGTACATGGCGCCGTAACGGGTCATGTCGACCATCGTGTCAGCCAGGCGACATGGCCGGAATGCCATGGTTTTAGGCAGCGCCTCCATAGTGGCTATGGAGCTGCGCGCGAAGCCGTTCGACGAGGGGCGGCTGCGGGCCGGCAGGGGTGACGAACAGGACGCTGCGCGCGCCGATGTCCTGCGCCGTCTCCCGGGCGACGACGTCGTGCCCCTGCTCCAGCGCGAGCTCGGGCACCAACGCGACCGCGCCGCCGGCGGCCACGAAGCCGTGGATCACGCTGTAGTTGTCCGTACGAAGCACGATGCGGGGGCGGAAGCCGAGCGATTGGCAGGTGGCGAAGAGCGTCTGGTCGCTGGGGTCGTAGCCGCCGGCGGAGATGATCCAGCCCTCCTCGGCGAACCGCCCGAGGTCGACAGGCCCGGCGGGGGCGTGCTCCACGGGCAGCAGCAGGCGGAAGGGATCGTCGAACAGTCTCTCCACGTGCAGATCCGATCCGTAACGCGGGGTGACACCCGCGACGTCGTAGATCAGCGCACAGTGCAGCGACCTGGACCTGACCCGCGTCAGCAGCTCAAGGGGCTCGGCCTCGGTCAGTTCGACCCGGACCCCGCTGCCCTCGGTCGCTCGCCGCAGCGGGCGTGGGAGCAGTTTCGTGGCGGCCGTGGTGAAGGCGCCGACACGCAGAGTGGCCAGGCCGTGGGCCAGACGGGCCTGCACATCCGACTCCACCACGGCGATCCGGTCGAGCACACCGGCCGCGTGCTCCAGCACCATCGCGCCGATGTCGGTCAGGGCGGCACCGGCAGGGCTGCGTTCGACCAGCCGGGCGCCGAGGTGGGATTCCAGGGCCTCCAGGTGGTAGCTGATCGTGGGCTGGCCGAACCGGAGCTGCCGTGCCGCCCCCGCCAGGGAGCCGTTCACCGCGACGGCGCGCAGCACCTGGAGTTGACGCAGGTCAATCATGCAGTCGGGGCACCGCCTCAAGCAGGGTGCGCCTTGAGCGATGACGAGGCGCACGGACCAGTTCCGCAGTCGCTCCAGTCTCCACGATCGGACGTGGTGCATCACGACGGTGGTGAGATCCACGGGGAGGCCGTGCGACGAAGCCCCCTGCCCGCAGGCGGTCGCTCACAACAGGCTCGCAGTGGTCAGCGCGATGCCGACGTGCGCCCGGACGGCGGGCCCGAGTCCGACGAAGGTGAGTTCGCTCTCCTGCTCAGCCGATGCGACCAGGGTGCTCGACACCTCGGCCAGGACGCCGGCGACCTGCGGAGTCAACGGCGACCTCTTCGACTCCTCCCGGAGAAACGCCGTCAGATGTCCCGTGCAGCGCAGGGTGTCGAGCAGCACGTCCTCGGCCACTGATCGGGCGTAGGCCAGGGTGCACGGCTGGTCGGCCGGCTCCGGGCCGGGCTCGGGACCGGCGTCCAGGGATCGCAGTTGTTCCAGCAGCCCCCGGCCGCGCGGGGTGTCGAGGTCGTGGTGGGCCCGGACGGCGGCGACCCAGCCGGCCATGCGAACGGCCAGGTCGGCTCTGGCTGCCTGGGCGGCGTCGTGGACCTGCCGGAGGGTTCGATCGCTGGGAGCGTCGTCGGCCATGGCGGCATGGACCCACATCGGTGGCTCCTGGACGACGCCCACGGTGCCGTAGGCCAGGGCGTATTCGGTGCTCGACAGCATGCCGCCCGCTGGATCCGACATCTGGAAGAGCCCTGGGCCGAGGACGTGCACGTCGAGTTCGGGACGGCCACCGTGAATGGGCAACCCTGTCGCCTGACCGGTCGCCCCGAGCCCTTCGACCAGGCCGGGCAGATCCCGGGTGACATACGCGAAGAGACCGCCGGCCTCGCCGTTGTGCATGGTGATCAGCAACGTCGGCCGCAAGCTGTCGATGACGGCGGCGACCGCCGCCGACTCGGGGATCGGGTCGAGGCCGGGCGGATCGAGGTCGGGCCGGGAGAACGTCCACTCGTACTGCTCGGGGAACGGGGGGCGGTAGATGTGCTCGGCGTAGTGGCGGCGGGTGTAGGGGCCGGCGTACCAGCCGTAGTTGAGAGCGGCGCCGTCGGGGTCCACACACGGCACGAG
Organism: Nonomuraea sp. NPDC049637; assembly: GCF_040675235.1. Lineage (NCBI taxonomy): Bacteria > Bacillati > Actinomycetota > Actinomycetes > Streptosporangiales > Streptosporangiaceae > Nonomuraea > Nonomuraea sp. NPDC049637. The sequence goes on along the minus strand of NZ_JBFAOM010000054.1, from coordinate 30,726 downwards.
ATGCCAGACCAGGCCCAGTTCCCTCACCAGCGCCGGATCCTCGGCAAGGAGCTGGCCCAGGGCCAGGGCTCCCAGCGTGCCGGTGGGCTCGTTGGGGTGGGGCATGCCGGTGACCACGGCGTGCCGGTCACCGCGTGCGGCCCCTGCGCCCACGGAGAGCATGGTGAGCGGCAGCCCGGCACGAGAGGCGCCGATGACCTCGAGCGCCGTCGTCTCCGGGTGTCGCGCATGGATCCGCCGCAGCCGATCTTCGATCTCGGGCAGGGTCGGGAAGTGGGAGGCGTCCGGAACCCGTCCGAGGTATCGCTTGAGTGGTTCCATGCTCAGCGTCCTCCGAGCGTCGTGAGCCAGGGCGAGTAGAGGCTGTAAGGGCTGGCGGAAGTCACGCCGCCGAGGCGGTTGTTGAGGAACATGGCGCCGAGGCTGTAGGCGACGGGAATCCACACCTTGTCGCGCGTGATGGCCTGCTGGGCCTGGACGACGAGCTGAGCGCGCCGCTCGGCGTCAGGGGTCGACCTGGCTTGATCGAGAAGCGCGGCGACCTTCGGGTTGTCGTACCCGCCGAAGTCGGCGGCCGATCCCGGCGTTCCGATCTGCTGGTAGAGCTCAAGGGGATCCGGGATGTCGGCGAACCAGTCGGTGACGAACGCGTCGACCTTGGCGCGGGCGTCGGCGCTGGAGAACAGCGGGTAGAAGTCCGCGTCGGGCATCGACTTGATCGTGACGTCGAAGCCCGCCTGCTTGGCGTTGCTCTGGATGGCTTCACCGACGCGCACGAGGTCTGCCGATCCGGACGGGACGGCGAGCGTGACGGCCGGGTGGGGGGTGCCCGCCTGGGCGAGGAGCCGTCGGGCGGCGGCGAGGTCCCGCCGGGGTTCGGGCAGCGCGTCGTAGGCCTGCTGGAAGGTGGCGGTGGCGTAGCTGAACGCGCCGGGCGGCACGATGGCGCGCAGGGGTTTCGCGGTGGGGCCGAAGATCGTGGAGATGATGCCGGGGTAGTCGACGGAGTACGACAACGCCTCGCGCACCAGGGGGTTCGCCAGCGGGCCCGTGCCGGTGAGCCGGGTGGGCACCACAGCGGTCTGCGCGGTCGAAGGCCCGAGGTACAGCTTCCCGCGGGCCGTGTTCGTCAGCTTGGACAGGGCGGCGCCGCCCGGGACGGAGAACGTCCCGTCCACGTCGCCGTTGGCGAGAGCGGAGGCGACGGTGCTGTCGTCGGCGATGAAGGTGAACGTCACCCGCCGGGCCAGGAGCGGTCGCCGGCCCGCGCCCCACCAGCGGTCGTTGGCGGCCAGCGTGAGGCTGTCGCCCTTCTTCCATGACTCCACCGTGTACGGACCGGTGCACACGATGCCGCCCCGGGCGCTGCCGAACGCTGTGCCGGCCTTCTCGGCGGCCGCCTTCCTGACGATCTGCGCCATCGGGGTGGCGAGCATCCCGGTGAAGACGGTGTCCGGCTGCTTCAGGGTGATCGTGACCGTGCGGGCGTCGGTGACGGTGACCTTCTCCAGGCGGACGGCGAACTGGCTCCAGTAGGACCCGGAGGCGGGGTCGGTCACGCGCTTGAGGCTGAAGGCGACGTCCTCGGCGGTCAGGGGGTGTCCATCGCTGAAGGAGACCCCCGGCCGCAGGTGAACGACGTAGGTGGTGGGGTCCGGTGTGCTGATCGACGTCGCCAGTCCCGGCTCCACGGAGCCGCCGGGGGTGAAGGTCAGCAGCGATTCGCACACGTTGGAGCTCACCCACAGGTCGGCTCCGTTGAAGGCCTTCGTGGGGTCGAGGCTGGCGGGCTCGCCGGGGAGGTTCCACGTGACCGACTCGACCCGTCCGGTGGCCGCGGGTGCGGCGACCGGATGGCCTTCCGGCGCGGTTGCCGGCCGGTCGTCGTGTGCGCGCCCGCAACCGGTGAGGACCAGGACGGCGCCGACGACGGCTGCGACCGGTCCGGCCGGCCGGCGTCGACGAAGCGGATGGGACATCGTGTGCCTCCTGAGGACGAAGCAGGGGAAGGACCGGCGAAGGTGTTGAACATTTGCACAAGAAAGTCTTGAACACAAGTACAACTTTGGGTTGAATGTCCGCCATGCCGACCCACTCGCACCCCAAGGGGGAGCAGACCCGTCGCCGCATCCTCGACGCGACTTTGCAGGTGATCGCGGACGCGGGAGTCCGTGCCGTCACCCATCGCAGCGTGGCCAGGCAGGCAGCAGCGGCACCCGGGCTGATCACCTACTACTTCTCCAGCACCGACGCGCTGATCGCGGGCGCCTTGGCCGATGTCGCCACCCAGGAGGCCGCGGCGTTCGCACGGCTGCGCGCCCAGGTGGAGGAGACCGGCGACGACCCGGCCGCACTGGTGGAACTGTTCGTCGCCGAGGTCATGAGCCGTGCGGGCGAACGGAAGGTGGCCACGACCGCCACCCTCGCACTGACCCTCGAACTGGCAGGACAACACTTCGACCGAAGCGCCTTCGAAGCATGGGAGGCGAGCGGGTTCGCGCTGTGCGACGCCACGGTCCGGGCGCTGGGCGGCGAGCCGGATCCCGACCTGACCCAGTTCCTGTCGTCCACCCTCGACGGCCTGTTCCTGTCCGCCGTCATATCGCCGAACGCTCACTACCTGGAGAGCGCGACGCGGGCGGGCCTGACCCACCTGTTCGACGGACTCAGGATGCGTGAATCCGATCGGCGACCGGCCGGCTCATGACCAGATTCGTCCTGTCGCGCATCGGCATCTTCGTGGCCACCCTCTTCGCGGCGAGCATGGCCGTGTTCGCCAGCATCCTGCTGGCGCCCGGCGACCCCATCGACTTCCTCCTGGGCAACCGGCCGTCCACACCGGCGCAGCGCGCCGCCCTGGCCGAGCAATACCACCTAGACCAGCCCTTCGCCGAGCGCTACGTCTCCTGGCTGCGCGGACTGCTCAGCGGCGACCTCGGCGAGTCCGTTCAGCAACACGCGCCGGTCTCGGAACTGCTGCGCACCGCCGCTCCGACGACGGCGCTGCTGGTGCTGATGACCTTCCTCATCGTGGTGGCGGCGGGGTTGCTGCTCGGCGGACTGGCCAAACGCCGGTCCCGGCTGGTCGACGACGGCGTCTCGGCCCTGATGAGCGTCAGCATCGCCACCCCGGCGTTCGTCGCCGCGACCGTCCTGATCTCGGTGTTCGCCGTGGGGTTCGGCTGGTTCCCCGTCTTCGGCCAGGGCACGGGATGGGGTGATCGCCTCCATCATCTCGCGCTGCCCGCCGTCGCGCTGTCGGTCGGCTGGTGGCCCGTGGTCGGCTCGGTCGTCCAGACGTCCATCCGCGAGGAGATGGGACGGGAGCACGTCGAGACGGCGTTCGGCCGCGGCCTGCCACGCCGGCACGTGTTCCGCAGGCACGTCCTTCGCAACTCCCTGGTTCCGATCGTGACCGCGGCCGGGCTGTCCCTGGCCGGCATGGTCGTCGGCTCCGCCATCGTCGAGACGGCCTTCCAGCTCAACGGCCTCGGCGGGCTGCTGATCAGCTCGGTGACGCAGAAGGACTTCCCCGTCGCGCAGGCCATCGCGATGGTCCTGCTGGTGATGTTCGCGCTCACCAACCTGCTCGTCGACCTGCTCGCGGCCTTCCTCGACCCACGCGTCCGCTCCCAGTGGAGTCCGTCATGACCTTGCTCGATCAGCTCACCCACCCGGACAGGTCGGGCATGCGGCGGCGTCTTCCGCGCATCGCCGGGCTGGACCTGCCCGGCCACCTCGCCCTCGCGGGCGTCGTCCTGTTCGCCGTCCTGGCGCTCTTCGGGCCGCTGCTCGCCCCGCACGACCCCGACGCGGTCGAACTGTCGCAGGCGTACTGGGGGCCGGACGCAGGTCACTGGCTCGGGTACGACGGACAGGGCCGCGACATCGTCTCCCGGCTCCTCGTCGGCGCCCGATCCAGCTTCCTCGGCCCGCTGTCCATCGTCGTCCTCGCCACCACGCTGGGAATGGCCGTGGCGGTGGTCGCGGCCTGGCGGGGCGGGTGGGTGGACACTGTGCTGGCCGGCGTCCTGGACGCCGCCATGTCCTTCCCCGGGCTGCTGCTCGCCGTCCTCGCCGCCGCCGTGCTCGGAACCGGCCCGCTCGCCCTGGTGATCGCCCTGGCGCTGGCCTACGTGCCCTACGTCGCCCGCGTCGTGCGATCAGCCGCACTGGCCGAGATCGGCAAGGACTACGTCGACGCGCTCACCGCGCAGGGATTCTCCGGGATGGCGATCTGCTCGCGGCATGTCGTCCCCAACGTCCTGCCGATGGTCATGGGCCAGGCCGCGCTCACCCTGGCCTGGGCGACGGTCGACCTGGCCGGGCTGTCCTACCTCGGGCTCGGCGTGCAGCCGCCCTCGGCCGACTGGGGGGTCATGGTGTCGACGGGACAGGCCGGCGTCCTGGCCGGATATCCCGCCGAGTCGATCGCGTCCGGGGTCTGCCTGATCGCCGCGATCTGTTCCTTCTCCCTGGTGGGAAATCGTCTGCTGCGCCGAGCCGAGGAGTTGGCCGCATGACTCTGTTGACGATCCGCGACCTGAACGTCAGTCTCACCGTCGGTGGACGGCGGCGCCTCGTCCTGCGCGACCTCGGCATCGAGGTGGCCGCGGGCGAGACGGTGGCCCTCGTCGGCGAGTCCGGCTCCGGCAAGTCGATGACCGCCCGGTCGATCGCCCGGCTGCTCCCGCGCCGGGCGACGGTGTCGGGCACCATCACGGTCGACGGCCAGGACGTGCTCCGCCTGGACGAGGCGGCCCTGCGCCGCTACCGCGCCACGAAGATCGCGATGATCCACCAGGATCCGCGCGTCCACATGAACCCCGTGCGGACCGTCGGGGACTTCCTGGTGGAGGGCCTGACCACCACCGGCGGGTTCCGCCGTGCCGCCGCCGAGTCCAAGATGGTCAGGCTCCTCGACGAGGTCGGCATCTCCGACGGCCGAAGACGACTGCGCCAGTATCCGCACGAGCTCTCGGGCGGGATGCTGCAACGCATCATGATCGCCGTGGCGCTCGCCGGGGATCCCCAGCTCGTGCTCGCCGACGAGCCGACCACGGCGCTGGACGTGTCGACCCAGTCCGAGGTGACGGCGCTCCTGGACGACCTGCGCCGGGATCGCGGCATGGCGATGTTGTTCATCACCCACGACCTCGAACTCGCAGCCGCCATCAGCGATCGCGTCGCGGTGATGTACGCCGGCGAGATCGTCGAGGTCGGCGCCAGCGATCGGCTGCTGACCGCGCCGCAGCACCCCTACTCCGCCGGTCTGCTGGGCGCTCGCCCCGACCTCGGGCGCGCGCTACCCCGCTTGCGGGCCGTACCGGGACGACCGCTGGCGGCTTTCGAGGCTCCGCCAGGTTGTGCCTTCTCCGACCGGTGTGACTTCGCGATCGACCGGTGCACCCGGGAGCATCCGGCGCTTGACATGACTTCCGCGACACCCGCGCGATGCGTGAGACGCGCCGAGATCACGCTCACGACCGTACCGGGCGTCGGCGCCCGGGAACGACCGGCCGCCTCCGGCGAAACCGTGCTCCGGGTCACCGGACTGTCGAAGGACTTCCCCGGCCACCGAGCCGTCGACGACGTCTCCTTCTCACTCGCCTCCGGCGGTTCGCTCGGGATCGTCGGCGAGTCAGGATCAGGGAAGACGACGGTGGCCCGGATGCTGGTCGGGCTGACCACGCCCACCGCCGGGACGATCACGGTCTGCGGCCGCGACCGCTCCTCACCCGCTGCGCGGCTCCGCGAACGCCGGGATCGCGCTCGGGAACTGCAGATCGTGTTCCAGGACCCCTACTCCACGCTCGACCCGCGCCGATCCGCGCAGGCGTGCCTCGACGAGGTGCTGCGCCTCCACCGGCCCGAACTGGATCGGCGCGCACGCGCGGCCAGGATCCGCGAACTCGCCGACATGGTGGGGATCGACGAGCGGCAACAGCAGGCGTTCCCCCGCCGGCTGTCCGGGGGACAGCGACAGCGGATCTCCATCGCCCGAGCGCTGGCGGTGGAGCCCAAGGTGCTGATCCTCGACGAGTCCGTCTCGGCGCTGGACGTGTCGATCCAGGCGCAGATCCTCAACCTGCTCGACGACATCCGGCAGGCCACCGGGGTCAGCTACCTCCTCATCAGCCATGACCTGGCCGTCGTCCGGCAGCTCACCGAGACCTGCGTCGTCATGCGGCAGGGCCGCATCGTCGAGAGCGGGCTCACAGGTGACGTGCTGGACAGCCCCCGACATCCGTACACCCGAGCCCTGCGCGGCAGCGTCCCCACGCCCGGCTGGAAGCCGACGCGCCGTCCTACGAACGCGAGCGCCTGAGCAGCGGTCTCCACGTCACACCTCGGTGCGGCCGTTGACACGGTGGCGCGTGGACCACGCCCCGCCTCCGCTCCTTGTCTCTCACGTCATCCGCCTGGCAGAAACCTTGGCGCTCCGGCCAACAGCAGCCGGGAAACCCGCCTCCACAATGACGCGTATCCCCCAGAGAAGGGCGTGCAATGATACGAGCACTCGTCCTGGCCCTCAGCCTCCTGGTGGCCTCCGCCCCGGCCGCCGGGGCGAAGCCCAAGATCGCCGACCCGGTTTCGGCCGCACTGGACACCGCGTTCGCCAGAGCCTCCTCGAAGGTCGGCAACCCCGGCGTCCAGGCAGTCCTGCTGCGCAACGGCGCCCCTGTCTGGTCGGCCGTCTCCGGCAAGGCGATCAACAGCCCGACAACGCCCGTCACCAGCTCGACGATGTTCGCCTACGCCAGCTTCAGCAAGCTGGTGCTGGCCACCTACGCTCTGCACCTGGTCGAAACCGGCACGCTGTCCCTGGACAGCCCGATCTCGACGTACCTCGGCAACGACGTCCCCGGCTCCACCACGGTCACCCTGCGCATGCTGCTCCAGCACACGGCGGGCTACCCGGACATCTACGGCGCCCCCGAGACCGCCGGCCTGTTCCCGCCCGGCGACCGCTACGACCCGAACCGGCCCTACACCTGGTCCATGCTGGCACCGGGGATCCACGCGCCAGTGGCGCCGGGCACGAAGTGGGAGTACTCCAACACCGGATTCGTCATCATCGCCCACCTGCTCAGCAGGGTGTCCGGCGGAGACGCCGCACTGGCGAGCGGCATCCGCGCGTTCGTCCAGCGGACGGGGGCGACCAGCACCGAGTTGACCGCTGAGCGATCCGACAGCGCGTTCCTGCGTTTCGCCCACGGGTACACGGTCGGCAACGGCAAGACCATCGACTACTTCACCCGCTACGGGGCCACCGGCATCCCCACCGACGTGTACGGCATGCCGTTCGGCGACGGGATGTTCGCCGGGACCGCGCTCGGCGCCGCCAAGCTGCTCGACGCGCTGTATGCCAGGAAACGGCTCCTGCTGCCTGCCACAGTCACGCAGATGATCAAGGTGACGCCCCAGTCGGTCCAGGCCGGCGAGCCCTACGGGATGGGCACCCTGGCGACCAGCGTCTCCGGACGTAGCTGGCAGGGGCACTCGGGGCTGTACGGCGGTTTCACCTCCCTGGGCGGCACCGACCTGGCGAGAGGGGTCACCCTCATGGTCGTGACCAACCAGGAAGGCAGGGGAGCCGCCAGGACGATCTGGACGGACCTGGCGAAGGCCTACGCGTCCGCAACCTCCTGACGCACGAAGAGGGCACGGCTCGCGCTGGGTTTGCGATCGTGGTGGCCACATCGCCCACGCGGACGCGGGCGGCCCGCGTCCCGTGGGTCGCCCGTGCTGTCGGCCGGTCAGGAGGTGGGGGCGCAGTCGAGCGTGGTGCCCGGTCTCGGGGTGACGGCGCCGTAGTAGTGGACCTTCTCGCAGGGCGCGGTGTTGCCGGTGACCAGGACGTCGGTGACGGGCGCCGCGTCGGCGCGGATGCCGACGGCGTCGCGGGCGCCGGTGCCGGTCACCTGGTTGCCGGTGATCTCGACCGTGCGCAGCGGCGCGCCCGCGACCGACTTCACGTAGATCCCGCCCTCGCAGTTCTCCACCTGGTTGTCGGTGATGCGGACGTTCTGGGCGTTGACGGTGGCGATGCCGTCGTAGCGGGTGTTGCGTACGAGGTTGTTCTGGATGCGGATGTTCGTGTGCGGGTGGGCGGGGTCGGAGGTGTGGGAGCCGGTGAACTGCCCCCAGCCCGCCTGCGAGCCCGAGGTGTCGCAGGTGTTGCCGGTGAGCAGGATGTCGGTGCACGGCGTCAGGTCGCTCGCGCCGCCCCACGTGTTGTCCCCGGCGGGCAGGTCGAGCTGCACCGCCTCGCCGTGCCACAACCCCTGGCCGGGGTCGCGGATCCAGCCCTTGAGCGCGCAGCCGCTGACCGTGCCGCGCCGTACGGCGTTGAGCTCGATGCCGTGCCACCACTTGACGTTCCACATGGTGACGTTCTGGATGAGGACGTCGGAGGCGTGCACGGCGGTGATGCCGTTCATCGCCGGGGCCTCGTCGAGCGCGCCGCGCTGGACGAAGTCCCAGACCGGGTCCCAGCTCCCGCCGGTGATCGCGATGTTCCCCGCTCCGGCGTAGCCTCCGGTGGCCGCGCCGACCGCGTTCAGGACCATCGTGTGCTTCACGCCTTCGGCGGGGAAGCGGGACACGATCCGCGCGGCCGTGGCGTCCAGGTGGGTGTTGCGGTACACGACGAGGGGCTCGGTCAGCAGGTACGTGGCCTTGGGGACCTCGGCGACGTACCGGCCGGCGGCGTCCTTGGCGCCCTTGCCGTCGCGGGCGGCGTCGAGGAGCTTCTGGATCTCCGAGCCGCTGACGTAGCTGGGTAACGAGGTGAACGCCTTGCCGGCGACCAGGGCCGCCGCGCCGCTGAGAAAGGTCCGTCTTCCGATCATGAAGCACTGTGGTCCGGGCCGGGAGACCGTGTCAAGGTCGTGGACGTGCCGTCGGGGAAGCCGATGACGACCTCGCGGGCGGAGACGTCCACGGTGATCGCGTCGCGGAGGGCGGCCGGGTGCACGGCGTCGCCGGAGAGCACGACCAGCGAGACGTGCAGGCCGGGCTTGTCGGCGTGCAGGCACGGGACAGCCGAGTGTGGGCCGAACGCGTTGGACTCCACCTCGCGCGCGACGCTCGCCCGCCGCCAGCCGTGCAGGGCGACGATCGCGGAGGTGAGGCCGTCCGCGCGGCGCGCCATCGCCCATCCGCGCCCGGTCGCCACGGTCGGCGGCACGTCCCCGGCCACGGCGAACCCGCCTTCACGCACACCGCCCTCGCCGCCGCCCTCGCTGCCGGCGATCTCGTGGACGCGGAGCTCCCAGGGGCCGCGGACGACCGAGGTGCTGGTGACGAGTGCGCCGCCCGCGGTCCGATGGGAGGAGGAGGCAGTGGCGTCCGCGCACGTCAGCGGAGTGATCGCGGTACGACGCGAGGGGGTGCCGTCGGGCGCGACCAGCGCGAGGTGGTTGTCGAGGTCGCGGGCCCAGGCGTGCTCGGCCGCCTCGGGGGCGGTGCGGGTGGAGTAGGCGAGCTTGGCGTAGTGCGGGTCGTCGGGCGGCGCGCCGTGGTCGCTGCCGTGGTTGACCAGGCGGACGATCCCGTCGTGCCGGGTGCCGTGCAGGAGCAGCCCGGCGGCGGGGACGGCCGCGACGACGTCGTGCTCGTCGATGGGCAGCGGCTGCTCGCGCTCGGTCCACACCGGGTGGTCCGGCGGCAGCAGCAGCCCGAGGAACCCCTTCGACGCCCAGTACGGCGACGCGGGCCCCGAGTACGCCTGCGTCACCGGCAGGAACGGCTCGTACCAGCCGAGGGAGAGCAGCCCGTCGGGGCCCGGCACGCCGCGCTCGGCGAAGTGGCGCACCACGGAGGAGGCGAGCTTCCTGGTCTGGCCCGGCGCGAGCGGGGTGGCGCCGGTGAGCGCGCCCAGCCAGACGGGTGCGAGGGCGGCGAAGCGGTAGGCGAGCGAGCGGCCGTGATGGACGGGCGCGCCGTCCGCACCGAAGAAATGCTGATATGTCGTGAGGAATTCGTGCAGGCGGCTCGTGTAGACGCCGGCCCGCTCCGCGTCGCCCGACATGCGCGTCCACAGCAGCGGGTACAGGTGCAGCGCCCAGCCGCAGTAGTAGTCGAAGTTGCGCGAGCCGCCGTCGGTGTACCAGCCGTCGCCGGCGTACCAGTCCTCGATGCGTTCCAGGCCGCGGTCGATCTCGCGCTGCTCGTACGGCCCGCCCACCGACTTCAGGAACTCCTCCGTCACCGTCTGGAACAACATCCAGTTGTTGTCCCAGGTGCGCTTGCCGACGAAGCCGCCGAGCCAGTGGGCGACCCGGTCCCGTACGCCGTCGTCGAGCCGGTCCCACAACCACGGCCGGGTCTCGTGCAGCGCGACCGCGATCGAGGCGGCCTCCACCATCTGCTGCGAGCAGTCGGTCAGCTCGGGCCACGCCTCGCCGCTGCCGGGGTCGGTGCCCGCCGCCAGGCCCCTGGCGTACCGTTCGGCGAGGCCGGGGACGTCGCCCGCCGCGCCCGCCAGGCGGAACGCGGCGAGCAGGAACGTGCGCGCGAACCCCTCCAGCCCGTCGAGCGCCACGCCCGACCAGCTCGCCCGGCCCGGGAGCCGGAGCTGCGCGAAACCGGGCGAGGCGTACGGCGTCACCGCCCCGAGCAGCCGGTCGGCCAGGGCCTCCCAGTGCGCGCGGGTCCAGCCGGTGCGCGAGGAGAGCACGCGGTCGGTCGGCGGCAGCGACAGGTACGGAGGGATCAACGTTCAGCCTTTCCTGCCGACGGCGAGCACGGCGGTGTGGGACCGGCCGCGGGAGCCGGCCAGATCGACGGTGACGGAGGGCCGCTCGCCCGTCGTGACCGAGACGGTGCCGTCGGCCCTGACCAGGGCGTGCGCGGGATGGGAAAGCACGAGCGTCACGGCCGCCACGGTACGCCCGGGGTCGGACACGGCCACGGTCAGCCGTCCCGCCGCCCGCCGGACCAGGACCGCGCAGGGAGCCGAGGCCGACACCCCGCCCGCCTCCCCCGCCGCCCAGAACGTGGCCGCGAACAGCTCGCCGCCGCCCGCCGAGCGTCCGTGCGCGCGCACCGCCTGGACGGTCGCGGTGTTGGCCAGGATCTCGGCCCGGTCGAAGTCGCGCGTCCGGCCGGGCGTGGCGCCCGGGAGCATGATCCAGGCGTAGTCCGCGCCGGACGGGCTGATCCCGTGGTCGAGCCACAGGGTGGTGTAGTCGCAGGTCACGGTGGCGTCCGTGCCCTGCGTGCTCGCGCCGTCGTTGATCGACCGCCAGGTGTCGGCACGGCGCTCGGTGAGCGAGCGCGGCCGGTGGCCGGCCGGGAAGACGTACCCGGCGACGCCTTCGAGGTGCGCCCAGCCGTCGCCGGTGGTGAGCGGGGCGGAGGTGCGCCGGTTCTCCACGACCGTCTCGATCACGCGGCCGTCGGCGCTGGTGATCCCGGCGCCGAGGCAGACGACGGCGTCGTCGAGGCACACCCAGGTCTTGCGGGCGGTGAGCGTGGTCCCCGCGGCCGTGAGGTCGAGCGCGGCGACGCCGTACCCGTCCGCGGTGGCGCCGCCCGCCCAGGCGTTCTTCGGGCGGAACGTGCCGGTGCCGCCGGAGGAGACGGCCGGGTCGCGCGGGCGGGTGTCGACGGTGGTCCCGGCGAGCCGGTGGGAGTCGACCGTGGGCCAGTAGCCGTCGCTGTAGTGGCCGGCGTCGAGGTAGAGGTACGTCGCGCCGTCGCCCTGGTACCAGGCCCGGTAGTTCTCGCCGTTGCCGCACTCGTACATGGCGATCCGCCTGGACGACAGGCTGATCGCGTACGACCAGCCGGGGCGGCGGTGCACGACGCGGTCCATGTCGGCGAACACGTGGTGGCCGCTCGGCCGGGGCGCGGGGGCGACCGCGTCGTCGGCGAGCACGGCGACGGCCCGCGCGGTGGCCGCGACGTCCGCGCCCGCCAGGAACCGGCCGCGCGCGATCCACCCCTTGGCCAGCTCGCGGAACCGCGCCGCGTACGGCTCCCCCGCGCCGGCCGCCAGGCGCAGGATCGCGTCCACGGTGTCGCGGCCCGCGTCGTGGTCCTGGTTGAACTGCCGCGACACCGCCCGGCCGCGCACGCTGTCCATCATCAGCCCGTCGTGGATCCACGGCGCGTACGTGCGCTCCACGGCGTCCAGCACGACCCGTACCGCCGGGTCGTCCACCTGCCAGGCGCTCCCGCCGAGCAGGCCGAGGATCGCGCTCACCGACTGGAGCAGGACGACGCCGTACGAGCCGGTGTAGGCCACGACGTCGTGCTGGACGAACGAGCCGTCGGCGTAGTAGCCGTCGCCGGAGGTGACGTAGCCGAACAGGGTGTGCTTGCCGGCGTCCCGCCGGTCGGACAGGCCGTCGCGGGCGAGCGCGATCTTGTCCGCGCTCTCGCCGACGATGCCGCGCAGGGCGACGATGAGCGCCTTGTCGGCGCGGTTCGCGCCGGTCTCGGCGAAGTTCGTGAGGTTCGTCCGGCGGTCGGGGTTCGGGCAGAAGCGGTCCACGGCGCGGATCCAGGCGGCCCGCCGTCCCGCGTCGACGGCGTCGTGCATGAGCACGCAGGTGTCCATCAGCGCGCGCGGGGCGCCGATCTCCCAGTGCCACCAGTTGCCGGTCTCGCGCTTGCCCTCGTTGTAGGCGCGCTCGTAGAGGAGGTCGAGGCCGCCGATGATCTGCGCGGCCAGGGTCTCGTCGGCGTACAGGGCCGAGCCGCGGCTCGCCCACGCGGTGGCGAGCGCGCGCAGGCGCTGGTGGCTGGTCGCGATGTCGCCCGACACGCCGGTCAGCGGCAGGTCCGGCCACAGGTGTGTACGTCCGGGAGCCAGGTTCATCGACGCCCGGTACGCCGCGGCGGTCGCGTCCAGGCGGGCCAGCGGCGCGGCGAAGGCCGGGTCGCGGGGGTCGAGGTCGCCGCCCGTGATCAGCTCGGCCGCCCTGGCCCGGAGCCCGGCGAAGTCGGCGGGGCCCGCCGGTGCGTCCGCCCCTGGGGCCGCTGTGCGGCGGATGGTTCCGGCCCGGGCCGGGGTCGCGGCGAGCAGGGGCGCGGCGGCGACGGCGCCGAGGAAGGCGCGGCGGCTGGTCATCGCTCGCTCAGCCGGGTCAGGTCGGCGTCCGGCGCGGGCAGGCCGAGCGCGGCCAGTTCGGCGTACCCGCTGTCCGGGATCGGGAACGCCCACGCGCGCAGGAACCCGGTGAGGTCGCGTCCGGCGGCGCGGCTGAAGTACAGCGCCATCAGCGTGAAGCGCCGCGCCGAGTCCCTCGAGGACGACGGCGGCGCCTCCTCCCTGACCAGCCGGTGCACCCGGGGGTGGAAGTCGTCGCCGAACCCGAGTTCGAGCTGCCGGAACGGCACCAGCTTCTCGAACGCCCCCAGCCCGGCGTAGTCGGCGACCGGCAGCTTGGCCAGCGCCGTCTCGTAGGCGTTGCTGGTCACCAGGTTGGACGGCATGCCGAAGTGCCGCTGCACGGCCAGGCTGTAGATGTTGACCGTGACCTCGGTCAGCTCGCTCGGCCGCCAGGCCATCTGCTGGTGCTGGTGCCCGAGCTCGTGGTAGACGCCCCAGCCGGTGGTCCGCACCTTGTCGGGCAGGAGCAGGCGGGTCGTGGCGTACGCGTCGTAGTAGGCGGTGTAGGCGTGGGTGGCGTACGCGGTGGACTTGGGGCCGTACTCGGGGCGGACGTTGACCAGGTGCCGGCCGAGCGGGGTCGGGGCGTGCAGCGGGGCGGAGCCGTCCAGGCCGGAGATCGCCGCCTCGACGTCCTCGACCTGCTCCAGCAGCGTCATGAGCTGGGCGTGGTCCTGGTCGCGCACCTGGAGGAAGGTCTCGCGCCGGACGGTCACGATCATCTGCGGCGAGACCAGCTCGACGAAGGGCGCCTGGGTGAACGCGTCCACCTGCGCCTGGAAGTCGGCCTCCGTGGTGCCCTCGGGCGCGAACACGGGCGCGGCGAAGGCCGGGCGGCCCTTCCACGTTTCCCGCGTCGCCAGCGCGGGATCGCCGCAGCCGCTGCTCGGAGCCAGCACGTACGTCGGCGCCGGGACGCCCTCCGGCCCGAACCGCACGACCGCGTTGGCCCTGCGGTCACCGGTGAACGACAGGTACACCATGCCGCCGCCCGCGTCGGTGACCGTGTTGACGCCCTCGGTGAGCGGGTGGGCGCGCGGATACCGGTAGGCGGTGTCGGGGTTGGTGTCGGGGGCGCCGACGTGCAGGGTGGGCAGGGGGCCGTCGGGGGCGCGCACCTCCAGGGTGAGGGGGCGTCCGGGCGGCAGGTACAGGCCGGTCGGCACGAACTCGGTCGTCCGGTAGACGGTCTGCATGCGCAGCCGCTCCGCCTCCGCCGCCGGCCGCCCCCGCAGCACCACGGCCCTGCGCGCCCCGGGCACCGCGCCCCGCCGCGCCTCGGCGGCCGCGCCCCGGGGGGCGCCCAACAACGCCGCACCCCCCGCTGCGGCCAGCCCCACGACCACCCCCCTGCGAGAAAGCCCTTCATCGGGGGCCGCCGGGGCGAGGCGGGCGGGCGTCCCGTCGAGGGACGCGGGGACGGGACCGGCGCAGGCCCGGTCAAGCGGCGCCGGAGCAGGACGGGCGGAGGTCCCGTCGAGCGAGGCAGGACGGGCAGAGGTCCCGTCAGGGGGTGTGGGGGTGGGGCGGGCAGGGGGCATGGGGGGCTCCTAGTCGGTGAGCGTCGAGGGGTCGGCGGCGGGGGCCGGGAGGCCGAGGGCGGCGACCCGGGCCAGGTACTCGGCGGTCAGCGGCGCGCCCCAGCGGGTCCAGAAGCCCGACAGGTCGGCCCCCGCGATCCGCGAGGTGTAGATCGCGAGGTAGCCCCACCGCTTGGCGGACTCGGTGTAGTCCGAGGCCGGACGTTCCGCGCGGACCAGCCGGTGCAGGCGCGGGTGGAAGTCCTCGCCGAAGGCCAGTTCGAGCTGCCGGAACGGCACGAGCTTCTCGTAGGCCCCCAGCTTCCTGAAGTCGGCCGCGGGCAGCTTGGCCAGCGCGCTCTGGTACGGCGTGAGCCCCGTCCTGGCGTCCGGCTTGGTGAGGTTGGACGGCTGCGCCAGCGTGCGCTGCGCGGCCAGCGCGTAGACGTTGACCGTCACCTCGGTCAGGTCCTCCGGCTTGTAGGCCATCTGCTGGTGCTGGTGCCCGAGCTCGTGGTAGACGCCCCAGCCCCGGGTGCGCAGCCCGTCCACGGCGATGAGCCGGTCGAGGTAGGTGCGGGGGTAGGCGGTCCAGCCGTGGGTGGCGTACGCGCCCGCGCCCGTGGGCATGCGCGGGGCCTCGACGAGGTGGAAGGGCAGCGGGGAACGTTCGGCGGCGGACAGGCCGGAGATCGCGGCGTGCGAGGCGATGATCGTCTCCAGGAGCCGGAGCAGTTCCCCGTGGTCCTGGTCGCGCCAGGCGAGCAGGCCGTCGCGGCTGATCGTGACGATGGCGTGCGGGGAGACCAGCTCGGCCTGCGGGGCGGCGGTCAGCGTGTCGAGCTGGGCCTGGAACCCGGCCTCGGTGCTCTCCCCCAGCGTGAACGTCGGCACGCGCACCCCGCCCGACAGGAACTTGACCCTGGCGCGCTGCCCGTCGCCGGTCAGCGCCAGGTAGACGAGCCCGCCGCCGGGGTCGGTCACGGTGGTGACGCCCTCGGTGAGCGGGTAGGCGCGCGGGTTCTTGTACGCGACGTCGGCGTGGGTGTCGGGCGCGCCGACGTACAGGGTGGGCAGCACCCCGTCGGGGGCGGTCACCTCGACGGCCATCGGGGTGCCGGCGGGCAGGTGGACGCGGGTGGGGTGGAACTCGGTGGTCCTGAGCGCCTGCTGGAGCCGGAGGCGTTCGCTCTCGGCCGCGGGCCTGGCCCTGAGCGTCACGGTGTGCCGCGCCTCCTGGCCGGTCGTGCGGGCCAGGGCCGGGCGGGAGCCGAGCAGGGCCGCGCCCGTCACCGCGCCGGCCGCGCCGAGGGAGGCGCCGAGGAAGGTTCTGCGTGTGAGGGGGGTCATGGCAGGGATTGTGTAAGCGCTTACTATGCTGGTCAAGGGCTTACTACATCTTTCTACGGCTTTCTATCCCTGCTCCACGCGGCAATCCGGAGCCATGATCAGTAAGCGCTTCCTACGACAGTGGCGCGACCGAGGCCCTGACCACGATGCTCGTGCCGACCTTGGCCATCGTCTGCACGGGCGAGAGGTAGTCGTCGTCGTCCCCGACGTCGAGGCCGAGGCGGACGGCCTGGCGGCCCAGCTCCTCCAGCGGGATGCGCACGGTCGTCAGCTGCGGCCGCAGCTCCTGCGCGATCGGCACGTCGTCGTAGCCCACCACCGAGACCGCCTCCGGCACCGGCACGCCCGCAAGCTCCAGCCCCTGCATCGCGCCCGCCGCGACCGTGTCGTTGGCGCAGAACAGCGCCGTGAAGTCGAGCTTGTCGGCCAGCAGCGCGCGGATCCGGTCATAGCCGAACCTGCGGTTGAGCTGCCCGAGGTGGATCAGGCCCTTGTCGTAGGGCAGGCCGCGGAAGGCGAGCGCGCGGCGGTGCCCGGCGAGCCGCGCGACGGTCGTGGACAGGCTCGGCGGCCCGCCCAGGAAGACGATCTTCCGGTGCCCCTGCGTGATGAGGTGGTCGGTGATCGCGAAGGCGCCGCCCTCGTTGTCGTACTCGACGACCCGGGTCGGCACGTCGTCGCCGAGCGACGGCCGGCCGCACAGCACCAGCGTGGAGCCGCTGGCGTGCAGCGCGCGGGCCCGGCGGGCGACCTGGGCGGCGTAGGCGCGGTCCTCGTAGGCGCCGCCGACCAGGATGACGGCGTCGGCCCGCTGCTCGTGCAGCAGGTCGATGAGCGCGAGCTCCTTCTCGTGGCTGCCGTGGGTGCAGCAGACCATGCACAGGCGGCCGTGCCTGGTGGCCTCGCGCTCGACGCCCCGGGCGATGTAGGCGTAGAAGGGGTCGATCACGTCGTTGATGATGATCCCGACGGTCCTGTTGGTGGCTCCGGCCAGGGCACGGGCGTGGGCGTTGGCGACGTAGCCCAGCTCGGCGATGGCCCGCTCGACCCGCTGGCGCGTGACGGCCGAGACCGGGTAGTTGCCGTTGATCACCCGGGACACGGTCGCGCTGGAGACGCCCGCGTGCTTCGCCACGTCGGCCATCGTCGCCAGGCTCGGCTCGGTCACCGGCACCTCCTCGCTGTCGATCATGCCATTCGGTCGAGCTCGCCGCGATCGATCTCGTGCAGCAGCGGCAGCCCGGCGGCGTAACGGGCGATCTCCCCGAGCGTCGACTCGGCCAGCCTGCCGAGCTCGTTGCCCTGCGCGCCCGCCAGATGGGGGGTCACGAACGCGTTGGGCAGGTCGAACAGCGGATGGCCGGGCGGGAGCGGCTCGGGGTCGCTGACGTCAAGTATCGCGTCGAGCCGGCCGCTGCGTACCTCCTTGACCAGCGCGTCCGTGTCGACCAGGCCGCCGCGGGCGGTGTTGACGACGACGGCGCCGTCGCGGAGCATCGACAGCCGCCTGGCGTCGAGCATGCGGCGGGTCTCGCGGGTCTCGGGGGCGTGCAGGCTGACCACGTGCGACCGCCTGACCAGGGTGTCGAGGTCGACGGCCGTGCCGCCGAGCTCGGCGATCCCGGCGGGGTCGGCGTACGGGTCGTAGACCAGCACGTCCGCGTCGAGGCCGCCGAGCAGTTCCATGACGCGCCGGCCGATCCTGGACAGCCCGACCAGGCCGACCGTGATGCCGCGGGCGCCGAGCCAGGGCAGGCCGGAGAAGTCGCGCCGGGTGCCGCGCTCGCGGTAGCGGCGGGCCAGGGTGAAGGCCCGCTTGGCGCCGAAGACGATGGCGGCGAAGGTGAACTCGGCGACGGGCACCGCGTTGGCGTCGGCCGCGCTGCAGACCCGGACGCCGCGTTCGAGGACGGCCGGGTCGAGGAAGGTCTTGACCGTGCCGGCCGCGTGCGCGACGAGACGCAGGCCGGGGGCGTGTTCGAGCAGCCCGGCGTCGATCTTCGGGCAGCCCCAGCCGGTCACCAGGACCTCCGCCGCGGCCAGCGCGCGCAGGGCGTCCGGCGATCCGACCTCGTGCAGCACCTGGTCGTGGAGCTCGGTCAGCTCGCCGAGGCGGCGCAGGGCCGGGGGCCCGAACACCTCCTCGCGCACCCCGGGCGCCATCGCCAGCACGGCGCGCGGTCTCGGCCGGGTGTGCGGAGGTCTCACCGGCGCCTCTTGTCTGCCCACGTCCATCTCCCGATAGTAAGCGCGTTCTACGCACTGCTGCGGCACGCTAGGGCGTCACCTGCGTAAAGGTCAAGAAGCCCGGCTCAGAAAGGGACGACTTCCGGCCAGGGTCTTGACGAAGCATGAAAGCGCTTACTAGCTTCCTCGCCAACCGGAAGGACCCAGCGCATGACCGCTACCCTCGACGCCCCCCGTGCCGGGACAGCGTCGTCGTCCGGCGAGAGGCCGCGCAGGCTCTCGCTGTGGCGGCGCCTCCGGCGCGACCGGGTGATGCTCCTGCTGACGCTGCCCGGGCTGATCTATTTCCTGGTCTTCCACTACGGGCCGCTGTTCGGCTACGTGGTCGCGTTCAAGGACTACCAGCCCTACATCGGCTTCATCGACAGCGCCTGGGTGGGGCTGCGGAACTTCGCCGCCGTCTTCGGCGACCCCGGCGTCTGGAACGCCCTCGGCAACACCCTGAAGATCACCCTCACCCAGCTCGTGCTCTTCTTCCCCGCGCCGATCGCCCTCGCCCTGCTGCTCAACAGCGTGGTCAGCGACAGGGTGCGCAGGTTCGTGCAGAGCGTGGTCTACCTGCCGCACTTCATCGGCTGGGTGATCATCGTCTCGGTGTTCCAGCAGATCCTCGGCGGCGCGGGCGCGCTGCCGAACTTCCTGCAGAGCGCCGGCCTGCCGCGCTACGACATGATGACCGACCCCGACGTCTTCCCGCTGCTGGTGACGTTGCAGGTGATCTGGAAGGACGCCGGCTGGGCGACGATCATCTTCCTCGCCGCCCTGCTCGCCATCAACCAGGACCTGTACGAGGCCGCCGCCATGGACGGCGCGGGCCGCTGGCGCCGCCTGTGGCACGTCACGCTGCCCGGCATCACGCCGATCATCGTCCTGCTGCTGATACTCAACCTCGGCAGCATCCTGTCCGTCGGCTTCGAGCAGATCCTGCTCCAGCGCGACAACGTCGGCCCCGAGGCGGGCGAGGTGCTGGACACGTTCGTCTACTTCAACGGCGTCAAGGACGGCCAGTGGGGGCCCGCGGCCGCGGTCGGCCTGGTCAAGACCGTCGTCGGCACCGCGATGGTGCTCGGCGCGAACAAGGTGGCCCACCTGTTCGGCCACGAGGGGGTGTACCGCGGTGGCGACAAGTAGCCGGCCGGCCTGGATGGAGCGGCCCTCCACGCCCGGCCTGATCCTCAAGAGCGCGATCCTCACGACGGTCGTCCTGCTGGTGGCCTACCCCTTCGTCGGCGTCATCGGCACCAGCCTGTCGGCCGAGTCCGACATCGCGCGGGCGGGCGGGTTCGTGCTGGTCCCGTCCGCGCCGAGCCTGGCGGCGTACTCGACGATCTTCAGCGGCGGGGTGGTGACGCGGGCGCTGCTGGTCAGCGTGCTGGTGACGGCCGCCGGCACGCTCGCCAGCATGCTCGCCACCATCGGCATGGCGTACGGGCTGAGCCGCCGCGAGGTGACCGGCTCGCGCTGGATCCTGATGGTGGCCCTGCTGACCATGCTCTTCAACCCGGGCCTGATCGCCAACTTCCTGCTGGTCAAGCAGGTCGGCCTGATCGACTCGTTCGGCGCGCTGATCCTGCCGAGCCTGGTGAGCGCGTTCAACCTGGTCGTGCTGCGCTCGTTCTTCATGGGGCTGCCGCGCGAGCTGCTGGAGAGCGCCCGCATCGACGGCGCGGGCGACTTCGGCATCCTGGTCAGGATCGTGCTGCCGCTGTCGAAGGCGGTGCTCGCGGTGATCTCGCTGTTCTACGCCGTCGGCTACTGGAACGCCTTCTTCAACGCCCTGCTCTACCTCGACGACTCCGACAAGTTCCCGCTCCCGCTGATCCTGCGCACGTTCGTCCTGCAGGGCCGTTCGATGGAGACCGTGACGGCCGCCGAGGCGCCGGCGCCCGTGCAGGCGGTCCAGATGGCCGTGCTCGTGGTGGCGATCGTGCCGATCCTGCTCGTCTACCCCTTCCTGCAGCGCTACTTCACCAAGGGCGTGCTCACCGGCGCCGTCAAAGGCTGACCCCCCAACCCCCCAAGGAAGATCCCATGAGAGAAAGCGTCTCGCGCCGAGGATTCCTGCGGCTCGGCGCCGCCACGGCGGCGGGTGTCGTCGCCTCCTCCGCCCTGGCGGCCTGCGGCGGCGGGTCCGCCGCGCCCGCCGCCAAGGCCCAGGGGCTGACCATCAAGCTGCCGACGTACACGCCGCTCGCCGGCACGCTCACCCCCGACCTGCCGGGCAGCCCCACGGGCGTTCCCGAGGGCTACTTCACCTATCCGGACAAGCTGTTCAGGGCCGTCGCCAAGCCGCCCATGTCGGGCGGGACCGTGAAGATCGCGGTGCAGACGTTCCTGCCGCCGCCGCCCGGCCGCGCGCAGAACCCGGCGTGGCAGGAGGTGGAGAAGCGGCTCGGCGGGACGGCCGACGTGCAGGCGGTCTCCTCCGACGACTGGCCGACGAAGTTCAACACGATGGTCGCGGGCGGCACGTTGCCCGACATGTTCACCTACATCCAGTCGCAGGGGGTGAACAACCTGCCCGCGTTCGCGGCCAGCCAGTGCACCGACCTGACGGCGCTGCTCGGCGGGGACGCCGTCAAGCAGTACCCGAACCTGGCGGCGATCCCGCAGGTGTTCTGGAAGCAGGGCATCGTCGGCGGCAAGCTGTACGGCATCCCCATCCCGCGCAACATGGTCGGCGGCCTCGGCTTCTACCGGGCCGACATGTTCGCGAAGGCGGGCGTCACCGACCTGTCGCAGATCTCCGACATGGACCGCCTGTTCGAGCTGCTCAAGGAGGTGACCAGGCCCAAGGACAACCAGTGGGGCGTGCTCACCATGGTCGGCGGCGTGTACGGCCTGTCGATCTTCTCGCAGCTGTTCGGCGCCCCCAACGCCTGGCGGCTGGAGAACGGCAAGCTGGTCCACGCCATCGAGACCGAGGAGTACAGGGCGGCCGTCGAGTACGTCCGCAGGCTCCGCGAGGCGGGCGCCGTCTACCCCGGCTCGGAGGGCTTCGACGGCCTCAAGCGCAAGAACGAGTTCAACTCCGGCCACGCCGCGATGGTCTACGACGGCCTGCCCGCCTACCTCGGGCCCACCGGCTACCTGCAGACGTCCAAGAAGATCGACCCGGCGGCCGATCCGCGGCCGCTCACGCCGGTCGGCCCGAAGGCCAAGGCGTTCCTCAACAACATCGTCGTCTCGATCACCATGCTGAAGAAGAGCGACGAGCAGCGGGCCAAGGAGCTGCTGCGGGTGGCCGACTTCTTCGCCTCGCCGTTCGGCAGCGAGGAGTACACGCTGCTCAACTACGGCCTGGAGGGCACCGACCACACGCGCGACGCCAAGGGCGCGCCGGTGCTGACCGAGCAGGGCGGGCGGGACACCGCCGTGCCGTGGAAGTTCGTCGCCGCGCCGACGCAGGCGCTGTTCGACTCCTCCTCGAAGGAGGCCGTGAAGATCATGCACGACGCGATCGGCAAGATGATCGCCGTGGGCGTGGAGGACCCGACGGTCGGGTTGTACTCCCCCGCCAACGAGAACAAGTACGAGTCGCTGTACACCATGCGCACCGACCGCGTGACCTCCATCGTGGCCGGGCGGGCGCCGCTGAGCGACCTGGACAAGCTGGTCAAGGACTGGCGGGCGCAGGGCGGCGACCAGGCGCGCGCCGAGTTCGAGGAAGCGATCGAGCAGTCTCCGAAGGCGGGCTGACCATGAAGCGGACCGTCCTCGCCCTCGTCGCGGCCGCGCTGCTCGGCACCGCCGCCGCCGTACCCCCGTCGCCGGGCTCGCCCGGCCTCGGCGACCCGCTCTTCCCGACGCTCGGCAACGGCGGCTACGACGTGCGCCACTACGACGTCTCCTTCGACTTCACCCCGGTCACCTACGACTTCTCCGGCGTCGTACGGTTCACCGCGAAGGCCACCCAGGCCCTGTCGTCCTTCAACCTCGACACCGACGGGCACGTGATCGACGCCGTCACGGTCGACGGCCGGCCCGCCGCCTGGGCGCTGTCCGCCGGGCAGAGCGGCCAGGAGCTGACCGTCACGCCCGCCGAGCCGCTGCGCGAGCACGTCCCGTTCGAGGCCGAGGTGCGCTTCCACGGCAACGGCAAGGCGCCGCGCGCGGGCCTGACCGGCTGGCGCTTCGGCCCCGACGGCGGGTTCGCCGCCGCCGCGCAGTCCAGCAGGGCCGACACGTTCTTCCCGGTCAACGACCACCCGTCGGACAAGGCCACCTGGACCTTCCGCGTCACCGCCCCCGAGGGGTACGTCGCCACCGCCAACGGCGTCCTGACCGGCCGCGACGGCGGCACCTGGACGTTCGAGGAGCGCGAGCCGATGGCCTCGGAGCTGATCGGCCTCGCCGTGGTCAAGGGCACGTACGTGTACGGCACCGGCCCGCACGCGCTGCCGCTGCGGCACGTCGTCCCGCAGGGCCAGGAGGCCAGGTACGCGCCGATCGCCGCCGAGACCGGCGCCCAGATCGCCTGGGCGGAGGCCAGGTTCGGCCGGTTCCCGTTCTCCACGTACGGGGTGCACATCTACCCGGGGTACACCGACGCGCTGGAGAACCAGACGCTGTCGCTGTTCGGCACCGGGTGGTTCGACCGGCCCGCGTACTCCAACACGATGGTGCACGAGCTCGTCCACCAGTGGTTCGGCGACTCGGTGACCCCGGCCACCTGGCAGGACGCCTGGCTGAACGAGGGCCCGGCCGTCTACTACGCGGCCGTGTGGGCGCAGGAGCACGGCGGCCAGCCGCTGGCCGACAGGATGCGCGGCGTGTACGCCAAGCTCGACGAGGTGCGCGCCAAGGACGGCCCGCCCGGCAGGCCGAAGGGCCTGGGCGGCTACAACATCTACGACGGCGGCGCCCTCGTCCTGTACGCCCTGCGCACCGAGGTCGGCGAGGAGACGTTCGACCGGATCATGCGCCGGTGGGTGCAGCGCAACAAGGACGGCAACGCCTCCACCGAGGACTTCATCGCCCACGCCGCCGCCACCGCCCACCGTCCCGCCCTGGACGGATTCCTGCGCGCCTGGCTCTACGGACCTCAGAACCCCCCGCTGGAGGGAATGTGAACGCCGCGATCGCCCTCGCCCTGGCCCTCTCCCTGACCCCCGCGACGCCCTCCGCGACCGGCCCGGCCCCGAAGGTCTTCCACGTCGCCCCGGACGGCCGGTCCGCGGCCTGCAACCAGGTCAACCCGTGCTCCCTGGAGACCGCGCGGGACAAGGTCCGCGCGGCCCTGGCCGGCGGCATGGACCGCGACGTCGAGGTCCGCCTGGCCGGCGGCGTCTACCGGATGGCCGCGCCGCTCGTCCTGGACCGGCGCGACTCCGGCCCCGAGGGGCACACGGTGACCTGGACCGCCGCCCCCGGCGCCCGTCCGGTGCTGTCCGGCGGCGTGCCGATCACCGGCTGGCGGCAGGAGGGACGCCTTCAGGTCGCGCCCGTTCCCGAGGGCCTCTCGCCGCGGCAGCTCTTCGTCGGCGGCGTACGCGCGATCCGCGCCCGCGGCGGGTCGTGCCCGGCCTCGACCTGCGACGCGACCAAGACGGGCATGACCGGCGCGGTGAAGAGCGGGGTCGCGGGCTGGGCCCACCCGGCGAACGCCGAGGCGGTCATCAAGGTCAGGTGGCGGAACTACCGCTGCCGCATCGACCGCGTGGACGGCGACGTGATCACCTTCGTCCAGCCGTGCTGGACGAACTCCGCGAGCGGCACCGGCCGCACCGGGCCCGCGTGGGACTCGACGACGGTCGACTCCTCCCGGTACTCCAAGGTGTCCTTCTTCGAGAACGCCGCCGAGCTGCTCGACGAGCCGGGCGAGTTCGTCTTCGACCGGACCGCCCGTACCGTCTCCTACCTGCCCCGGCCGGGCGAGCGGCTGGACGACGTGATCGCGCCCGCCACCGAGACGCTGCTGCGCCTGGAGGGCGCGAGCCGGGTCAGGATCGCCGGGCTGGGCTTCGAGCACGCCGCCTACCTGCAGCCGGACACCGACGAGGGGTACGCGGGCACGCAGGGCGGCCTCACCCTGACCGGCGCGACCGGCCCCGAGGACCACGCCGGCCGCTTCTACACCAAGCCGGCCGCGGCACTCGTCGTGCGCGGCGGCCGGGACGTGACCGTCGACGCAGCCGCGTTCGCGCACCTCGGCGGCGCCGGCGTGATCCTGGAGGGCGGCGCCAAGGACTCGGCGGTCACCGGCTCGACGTTCACCGACCTGTCGTCGGGCGCGGTCTACGTCGGCGACACCGAGCCCAACCCTCCGGCCGAGCTGCGCGGCGAGCGCAACACGGTGGCCCGCAACACCATCACCCGGACCGGCCGCGAGTTCACCGACGCGGTGGGCGTCTGGGCGGGCTACGAGTCCGGGTTGCGCGTGGACCACAACACGCTGGAGAAGCTGCCGTACTCGGGCGTGTCGGTCGGGTGGGGCTGGAACCAGCCGGTGGC
This sequence comes from Nonomuraea sp. NPDC049637, assembly GCF_040675235.1. NCBI lineage: Bacteria > Bacillati > Actinomycetota > Actinomycetes > Streptosporangiales > Streptosporangiaceae > Nonomuraea > Nonomuraea sp. NPDC049637. Next base: position 6,030 of record NZ_JBFAOM010000054.1, on the reverse strand, counting down.
CCAGAACCCGGACATGCGCGACAACCGGATCACCGGCAACAGGATCGTGGACGCCATGATGGTCGCCGAGGACCAGCACGACGGCGGCGCGATCTACACCCAGGGCCCGCAGCCCGGCACGGTGATCTCCGGCAACTACCTCAACCGGTCGGCGTACGGCAACACCGAGCGCGACGGCAACGGCGTCTACCTCGACGAGCAGAGCTCCCACATCACGGTCGAGGGCAACGTGATCACCCGCGTCGGCTACAAGTGGATCTCCAACTGGGCCGGGTACGGCATCGACAACCTCGCCACCGGCAACTGGACCGACACCACCGCGCCGGAGCTGTCCGGCCGCGGCTCGCGGCAGGCGGACAACCACACCGCCCTGGAACGGCTGCCCGACGCGGCGCTCGCCGTCGCCGCGGCGGCGGGCGCGCGCCCCGGCCCGGTCGAGCAGCTCGAACCCGACCTGGCCAGGACGGGCGCCGCGACCCAGTCCGCCACCGAGGGCGCCGCGGCGGCCGCGAACGCTCTCGACGGCTCCACGGTGACCGACACCAGGACGACGTCCGCGCCCGGCTCCTGGTGGCAGGTCGACCTGGGCGGCCAGCACCGGATCGGCACCGTGGAGATCTGGAACGACGCGTCCATGACCACGGCCGACGCCGAACTGCTGGTCTCGGCCACCCCCGACTTCGCGCAGGCCACGCGGGTGCCGCTGCCGGGCCGGGCGCTGCGCCCGTCCGTGGTCGCGGTGGACGCCGAGGGCCGGTACGTGCGGATCCAGCGGACCGGCACCGGCAGGATCGGCCTGTCGGCCGTGATGGTGCACCCATGAGCTGGTTCACGCAGGCCCGGTTCGGCCTGTTCGTCCACTGGGGCATCTACGCGGCGGCCGCCCGCCACGAGTGGGTGCAGTCCTACGAGAAGATGGACGACGAGCGCTACCGCCGCTACTTCGACCACTTCGACCCCGACCTCTACGACCCGGCCGCCTGGGCCGACGAGGCCGTCAACGCCGGGATGAAGTACCTGGTCGTCACGAGCAAGCACCACGACGGCTTCTGCCTGTGGGACTCCGCGCTGACCGATTTCAAGGCCCGGCGCGACCTGCTCGCCCCCATGCTCGACGCCTTCAGGGAGCGCGGCCTGCGCACCGGCCTGTACTACTCCCTGCTCGACTGGCACCACCCCGACTTCCCCAACGACCTCTACCACCCCCGCCGGGAGGAGGACCTCGGCGAACGCGACATCACGAAATACGCCGACTACCTGCACGGCCAGGTCCGCGAGCTGCTGACCCGCTACGGCCGCATCGACACGATGTGGTTCGACTTCTCCTACGCCGGGCGCGGGTTCGGCGCCAAGGGCCCCGACGAGTGGCGTTCGGCCGAGCTGGAGCGGATGGTCCGCGAGCTGCAGCCGGGCATCCTCGTCAACAACCGGCTCGGGCTCGGCGGCTGCGACTTCACCACGCCCGAGCAGGTCATGCCGCCCGGCGGCGTGCCCGGCCACCGGCCGTGGGAGGCGTGCCAGACGCTCAACGGCAGCTGGGGCTACCACCGCGACAACCAGGACTGGAAGCCGGTCGAACTGCTGGTCAAGATGCTGGTCGACACCGTGTCCAAGGGCGGCAACATGCTGCTGAACGTCGGCCCGAACGCCCGGGGCGAGTTCGAGCCGCGGGCCCTGGAACGGCTGCGCGGGATCGGCGCATGGATGCGCCTGCACGCCCGCTCCATCCACGGGGCGGGGCCCGCGGAGTTCGAGGCCCCGCCCGACTGCCGCTACACCCGGCGCGGCGACCGGCTCTACCTGCACCTGCTGTCGTGGCCGATGCAGCACGTGCACCTGCCCGGCCTCGGCGGCCGGGTGGCCTACGCCCAGTTCCTGCACGACGCCTCGGAGGTGCCGTTCGTCGAGATCGACCCGAAGGAGCCGTTCCACCACTACCTGCGCGGCCTGCCGGAGGACACCCTGACCCTGCGGCTGCCGATCACCCGCCCCGACGTGACGATCCCGGTCGTCGAGCTGTTCCTGCGGCCCGGGTGACATGCGTCCACGGGCGCGTGCGGCAGGAGCCGGGCGACGACGCCTGGCCGGGACGCTGTCACGAGGATCGGGAGAACATGGCCAGGGCCTGGGAGCGCTGCGCGACGAGCTCGTCGTAGGTGCCGTCGCGCTCGGCCCAGCGGTGCATGAGGACCCGCTCGACCAGGATCTCGTCAGGGGTCGGGTCCTGGGAGAGCAACCGCGTGACCTCCTCGGCGAAGTCGTCGAGCGGCAGTGCGTGCGGGTTCACCTTCTCCTGGCCCGCCGTGGCGACGGCCGGGGGGACGAGTTCGACGACGCCGACGCCGGTGCCGTCGAGCTGCGCCCGAAGCGCCTCGGAGTAGGCGTGCACCGCGGCCTTCGAGGCGGCGTAGGTGGGCATGGGCGGGAACGGCAGGAAGGCGATCCCGGAGGTGACGGTGACGAACGTGCCGGCGCCGCGCCGCACCAGGTGCGGGGTGAAGGCGTCGATGACCCGGATGGTGCCGAGCAGGTTGGTGTCGATCGTCGTCCGCGCGGCGTCGAAGTGGGCGGGGTCGCGCAGATCTTCCAGGAGCATGACGCCCGACATGGTCACCACGGTGTCCAGCTCGGGGTAGCGGGCGAGTACGGCGTCGCGGGCGCGTGCGACGGAGGCGTCGTCGGTGACGTCGACGGCGAACGCACCCAGACCTTCGCCGGCGAGTTCCTGGAGCGACTCGGCGCTGCGGCCTCCGACGGCCACGGTGCTGCCCGCCGCGGCGAACCGCCGGGCCAGCTCCCGCCCGATGCCCGAGGTTCCGCCCACGATGAGAACGGTGCGGTTGGAGAGGTCCACGAGGTCTTCCCTTCGGTGGGGTGCGCCGCGGCGTTCGGGCCTGCGGCGCCTTCGATGACGGACGGCGTCACCGGGCGCGGCGGTGACGTCTCGAGTGTGGACGTCCTCCTGCGGGCCTGGCAGCGCCCCCGTCTTCCCTGGTCCTGACAGGACCCCCTCTGGGACGCACGCACCGCATTACGGTGTCGGTATGAAGGGCGATAAATCCGATAATCGGCTCGGCAGCTACCTTCGCGCACGCCGTGAGCTGGTGACCCCGGAGCAGGCCGGCCTCCCGTCCGGGGGCAACCGCCGCGTCCCCGGACTGCGCCGGGAGGAGGTCGCCCTGCTCGCCGGGATCAGCGCCGACTACTACCTGCGCCTGGAGCGGGGCCGCGACAAGAACCCCTCGCCCCAGGTCCTCGAATCGCTCGCGCGCGTCCTGCGACTCGACGACGTCGAGCGTGCGTATCTGCTCGGCCTCGCCGCGCCCCGCCCCAGAACGCGCCGCCGCAGGCGACCCGAGCACGTGCCGGCACGGGTGCACGAGCTCCTCGCCCATCTCCAGATCCCGGCGTTCGTCGAAGGACGCGCCTTCGACGTCCTGGCCTCCAACCCGATGGCCGTCGCGCTCTCCCCGCGGTTGAGGCCCGGCCAGAACCGGCTGCGCTCCTTCTTCCTCGACCCCGAGGAGCAGGCCTTCCACCGGGACTGGGAGAAAGCCGCCGCCGGCTTCGTCGCGACCCTGCGCACCAGCGTCGGAGACGACACCGACGATCCCCGGTTCATCGACCTCGTCGGAGAACTCGCACTGTCCAGTCAGACGTTCCGCACCCTGTGGGCCCGGCACGACGTCCGCGCCCTCGACGGAGGGACCGCCGTCGTCGACCACCCCGTCGTCGGTGAACTACGGCTGCACCGCGACAAACTCCCCGTGGACGACGTCATCCTCGTCCTCTACTACCCCGACAAGGACAGCGACAGCGACGAGAGACTGAGGCTCCTCGCCGCCCTGTCGCACACCGCCCACCGGGAGCACCCGGAGCACGCGGAGGCAGTCCGCCCCGGTCGGCTCCATGATGACCCGTGACGCACCTGACAGACCTGGCAGGCGCTGATCGACCTGGCTCAGGTCGTTCATGCGGGGAGGGCGTCTCCGGGGAAGCCGTGGCACGGGTGCACCTCGTAGCGCATCATCCCGGCCTGCACGCAGGGGTCCCCGGCCATGATCTCCGAGGCCTCCTCGGCCGGCACGGTCATGATCGCGACGCCGGCCATGGTGTCGGAGGCGACCGGGCACAGGATCGCGATCACCCCCTCGGCGCGCAGGGACACCATGCGTCGCTGGTGTTCGAGTTCGATGGCGTCCGCGCCGTCCCTGGTGCGGTCCGGCCCCCAGTGCAGGAGCGCCAGGCTGTACGGCTTCGCGGTCGCGGCCAGAGCCTGGATCTGTTCGTCGGTCACGGTCGTGCTCATGCTGTCCCCTTACTTCTCGATGCGTTCGGCCAGCGAGACGCAGATGCCTTCGGGCCCGCGGACGTAGGCCATCCGCCACCCGCCCTCGTATTCGCCGACGCCTCCCACCAGCCCGTAGCCCTCGGCTGCGGCGTGGTCCACCGCGGCTTGCAGGTCGTGCACCTCGAAGGCGACGTTGCGCAGGCCCAGCTCGTTGGCGGGCGCGGCGGGCGAACCCGGGAGGTGGTCCGGGCGCGTGAAGCTGGAGAGCTCCAGTGTCGTGCCTCCGCCGGGCGGTCGCAGCATGACGATCTCGGTGCGGGCGCCGGTCATGCCGATCACCGTGTCCAGGAAGTCGCCTTCGACGGCCATCTTCGGATCGGCCTCCAGACCGAGGCTGACGAAGAACGCCGTCACGGCGTCGAGGTCGGCGACGGTGATGCCGACGTGGTCGAAACGCCTGATGAATGTCATCGGATGCCTTTCAGGGTTTCTTCAAGAGACGCATGAGCAAGGTAGCACTCTAGGTTCCGTAAGGGAACCCCACTTGCTGGGGACCGGCCTCGGCTTGAGACCCGATGCGTTGCCCGGCCCTGATCTTCCCGGCTTCCCGGCCTCCCTTGCAGGTGCTCAACCGCGCGGACCTCGCGAACGGCGAGGAGGCGCTGGAGCGTTTCGTCCGCGGCGGCTCGCCCGGTCCCGACGGGTCAAGGGGTGGAGTGGTGGGGGAAGAGGGCGGCGGCGACGTGCTGGGTGTCGGTGTACTCGATCACCGAGGTGATCTTGCCGTGGTGAACGGTGCAGACGGCGATGCAGCGGTTGTCGTAGACGGTGTCGTGGACGGTGGTGGCCTTGGAGGTCCATTCGGCGACCACGTGCTCACCCTCGGCGATCGTGCTGACCAGCTCGATCTGCAGGGTTCCCGGGACCAGGATCCTTCCCATGCCGCCCAGGAAGTCGTTGACGATCGCGTCGCGCCCCCGCCACACCTTCGAGATCGGCAGGTCGCCGGGATAGTGCCAGGTCGCGTCGTCGGCGAAGCTGTCGTGGACGACGTCCGCATCGCCATCCCGGACGGCTTCGACGTAGCGGATGACGACGGCTCGGGGGTCGGTGACGGCGTTCATGATCTGCGCTCCTACGGTCGGGGGTCTCGTGGTGGGCAAGGGGGGCGTTCAGGGGCGCGCAAGTGGCGGATGACGGCTGGCTCGGGCCCGTCGAAGAAGGCGAGGAAGGCCGGCGGCGACGGTGTCGCGCAGCACTGCGAGCGCCGTCAACCGGCACGGCGACGCACTCCGCGCAGCCCCCCGCCATCGCGTGACCGACGACCCGCTCGATGCAGGCCGGGCCGCTGGGATCGGCTCGGGGACGTCGGCGAGCGCGACCGGTTCTGCCGGATCGCCTGCGGGAACGGGCACCTTCATCCCTCTGCCTCCCCGGTGGTTTTTGCGACCAGTTCACCGGAGGGGGCAGTGACGAGGCCAACAACGCGCCCGCCCGGCCGACAACGCCTGGTTGTCGCCTATGGTCGTAGGCGTGGATCTCGACCTGACCTTGGTCCGCGCGTTCGTCGTGACCGCCGGGACACTGCACTTCGGGCGCGCCGCCGAGCGGCTGGGGACCAGCCAGCAGGCGGTGTCCAAGCGCATCGCGCGGCTGGAGGCAGTGCTGGCGGTACGGCTGTTCGAACGCGAGGGCGGCATCCGGCTGACCGAGGCGGGCGAGCGGTTCCTGCCGGCCGC